>JARRNI010000213.1:0-7016 GCA_037385125.1 Pseudolabrys sp. | reverse complement strand
GCCTCGACGCCTCGCGACATCGAGGCTTGTCGAAGTCCGGTTCCCGCCGGTGCCTGTGAAAGCGCCGACGAGCAAAGCCGCAAGTCCGCCAGTCCCAAGGCGTCCCGCGCGCGGTGTTTATAGGCTTGCTCCGCATCGCCCCCGGTGGACTTCCCCTTTCAGGCAACCGTCCTCTCCCTGTCGGGATTGTGAGGCCGCCTATCCACCGCTATGGACCCAGACCCGGGCCGGCCATGCCTGTGATTGGCTGCCGGCCTGAGGCCGTCACGGGGTCCGGCGGCGCACGGCTGGTGCGCCGGGACGCATGCGGCTTGGACCGCCGGGCCGCTTGCGCCGCATCTCCAGCGAAACGTCATTCCCCGGCCACCGCTCCCCGCCCCGTGTCTGAAGATGCTGCAGACACCCCTCGGTAACGAGGCGGGATGCGGACAATAATAAGGCCGCCCAAGCGACCGGGGATAAGTTTTTGTCCGACTATTTGCGCGGCCGTGGCGGCGAGGCCACAGCGGGGATAAGTCGGCGCGCGCGGCTCCAACGTCAGCGCGCGCAAATGTGAAGAACCAAGACGCGCGAAACGTGTTACGTTATCAGCCAGTGGCTCGTGGGACTGCTGTGACCAAGGGCCCCTCGACCCTCGTGCCGACAAGCGCCACGGCCGCCCGACCGTCAGGAGGCGATCATGGCCTATTCGCATGTTCTGCTCGGCGCCGGCGACACGCCCGCGTCCGCCACCATCCACCGCATCGGTCTCGCCGATCTCAAGCACGCGCTGCGCGCCGGCCTCGACGACTTCACCGCTATGCCGACGCACGCCATGTTCCTGGCCGCGATCTATCCGATCGCAGGCCTGCTGTTGGCGCGGCTGGCCTTCGGCTATTCGGTGCTGCCGTTGCTGTATCCGCTGGCGGCCGGCTTCGCGCTGGTCGGACCGCTGGCGGCGCTCAGCCTCTATGAACTGTCGCGGCGGCGGGAGGCCGGCCTGCCGGTTTCCGCCGCACACGCGCTCGACGTGGTGCAGTCGTCCTCGATTGGCGCGCTAATCGCGCTCGGCTTCCTGCTGCTCGTGATCTTCGGCCTGTGGATCGCTTTCGCCAACGCCATCTACATCGCGGACTTCGGCTACGCGCCGCCCAAGTCGATCGGAAGCTTCGTGCATGAGGTGCTGACCACGCCGGCCGGCTGGAACCTGATCATCGTTGGCAACGGGGTCGGCCTGCTGCTGGCGATCGTCGCGCTGACCGTCAGCGCGGTGTCGTTCCCCATGCTGCTCGACCGAGACGTGGGCGCGGCGGTGGCGCTGTCGACCTCCCTGCGCGTGGTGGCGCGCAACCCGCTCACCATGGCGGCCTGGGGCGTGATCGTGGCAGCCCTCCTGCTGATCGGCTCGCTGCCCTTGCTGCTCGGCCTCACCGTGGTGGTGCCGGTTCTCGGCCACGCCACCTGGCACCTCTATCGCCGCGCGGTGTCGTGCGAGGACAGCCCGCATCCGATGCAAGCCGAGCCCCCGCGCGAGCGGCGCTATGCCGCGGATTTCCCGGCGGTGCTGTTCCCCTGGGCGCGTTAGCCGCGCCGCGGCTTCGGCGCGTCGGCGCGCGTGCGGCATCGGGCCTCCGGCGCGGGCATTGATTTACCCGCGCCGGAGGACTAACGCGCGCGGGGCAAGCGAGAGCAAGAGGTCAAGCTTGGCAAATTCCGCTGCGCAATCGAAGCGCCCGCCGACCACCGGCGCTGCCCTGGTCGAGCAGGCGCGCGTCAAGAACCGCTGGATGGCTATCGGGCTGGCGAGCTTTTTCGTCACCGCCTTCATCCTGGTCATGGTGGCGACGGTCGTGAACAACCGCTATTACGCGGCGCATCATCCGAGCGCGGTCAAGCACGCGGCACTGACGCACGCAACAGCGCGATAAAGGCCGAAATTGTCGCGCTGGATTTCCGCTTCCCTCCTTTGCTAAAGCTCCGGAGGGCGCAAGCTTCAGCCCGTCGACGCCTTGGCGAAGACGAGTCGTGGAGACGCGCGGGGAGATTTAGTGAATTTTACTCTCCCCACGCCTTGAAAGCTTCCGCGAAGGCACGCTGGCCGGGCGTGCCCTTCTCCATCACCAGATCGGCGCGCTTGCCGCTGGTATAGACGATGGGGATGTCGAACCAGTCGCGGTTCTTCAGCAGCTCGATATCGCGGTCCTTGTCGGCCGGCGCCGCCGACAGGCCGATCAAAAAATAGCCGTCGGTCACCTTGACCGAGAGACCGGCCAGCGGAATGCTGGCGGAGTTGCCGCTCGCCTTCATCAGCACGCCGGGCACGTTGCCGATGCCGCCCTCGGAGAAGTTCGCCGGCAAGGTGAACTGCACCTCGATGGTGTGGCTGGCCGGCAACGCCTTGTCGGTGTTGCGGCGGATCGAGAAGGTCATGCGCATGTGGCGCTCGGGGACTTCGACGTCGGCGCGCACGGCGAGCTCGGGCGCCAGACCCGATCCGGGCGAGACCGTCTCGGTGCGCCAGATCGCCGAGCCGACATAGCGCTTGCCCTTCGGATTGTCGGGATCCTGCTCGAACAGCACAACCTTCTGCGCGACGGCGGCGGCGGGCGCAGTGGCGCTCTCGGCGCCGTTGCTCGGCTGTACGCGGTCGGTGATCTTCGGGCGGCCGGCCGGCGGCGCCTGCTTCTTGGCCGTCTGCACCGGCGCGGAGCGGAAGCTCGCGATCATCGCCGAGATGTTCTGGCGCTGCCAGTAGCCGGCGCCGGCGAGGCCGGCGATCACCAGCACCAGCACGACGACCGCGACGATGCGGCCCCAGGCGCGCGGCGGACGCGCATAGTTCTTCTCGTGCTCATCATAAGGAGGCGGCGGCACCACGCCCTCGGGCAGCTCGTGGACGGGAACGCGACCGGCGCGCGCCGACGCCTCATGCAACGGCTCCGCCTCACCGCCCGGCTTCGGCGCTTCGCCCGCTCGGCCCTTTTGGCCCGGCTGCTCCTCGTGCGACTCGAAATAATGGGTGGCAGACGGCGCCGGTTCGGCGGGCGCCTCGTGTTCGGGGGCCGCGTGCTCAGAAGGGACCTTCTCGTAGAACTGCTGCGCGGCGCGGTGTGCCTCGGCGGCGGCGTCGCCCAGCCCCTCCGCCTCGGCCATGGTCTCGCGGAAGCCGCGCAAACCCCGATCCATGAGGGAGGCCGGCTGTTCCGGCGGCGCTTGCTCGCCGGCAGACGGCGCGGCGGGCTCCGCCGCCGCAGCCTCCGCCTCCACCTTGCGGATAGCCTCGTCGAGCGCCAGACGCTCGCGCGTGATCTCGCCTTCGTCGAGCGGGGGGTTGACGCTGCGCAGCTGGTTGAGCAGGGCCCCGCGCGCGCGCTCGTACAGCACGCGGCGGTTCTCCTTGGTATTGTTGTCGAGTCCCGCGACGGCGCGGGAGATCAGCGGATGATAGTCAGCCATTGCGCATCATTTCGTTTTCGTTCCCTCGCCCCCGCGTCGCGTGGTTTTTGTTTTCTCTCGGCCGCCCCCGGCAAGCCGAAACGATAGCATGGAATCAGACCTCGAAGGGGTTCTGCACCAGGATGGTATCCCCGCGCTCGGGGCTGGTGGACAAGACGGCCACCGGGCAGCCGACCAGCTCCTCGATGCGGCGCACATATTTGATGGCCTGCGCCGGCAGTTGCGCCCAGGAGCGGGCGCACAGCGTGGGTTCCTTCCAGCCCTCGATGGTCTCGTAGACGGGTTCCACCCGCGCTTGCGCCAATTCGCCGGCCGGCAGGTAGTCGATCGCGCGGCCGTCGAGCTTGTAGCTGGTGCAGACCTTGATCTCTTCGAAGCCGTCGAGCACGTCGAGCTTAGTGACGGCAAGGCCGTCGATGCCGCAGGTGCGCACGGTCTGGCGCACCAGTACGGCGTCGAACCAGCCGCAGCGGCGCGCCCGCCCGGTGACCGTGCCGAACTCGTGACCGCGCTGGCCCAGAAGGTCGCCGATCTTGTTGTCCATCTGGTCGGTCGGGAACGGCCCGAGACCGACGCGGGTGGTGTAGGCCTTGCAGATGCCGAGCACGTAATCGATGGCATTGGGCCCGACGCCGGAGCCGGTCGCCGCGTTGGCGGCTACGGTGTTAGAGGAGGTGACGTAAGGATACGTGCCGTGGTCGATGTCGAGCAGCGCACCTTGCGCGCCCTCGAACAGGATGCGTTTGCCCTCGCGCCGCTTGTCGTCGAGCAGCGACCACACCGAATCCATGTAGGGCAGCACCTTGCGCGCCACCGCAGCGAGCTGGTCGTAGACCTCGGTTGCCTTGATTTCGTCGAGCGCATGGCCGCGGCGCAGCGCGTTGTGATGGGCGAGCAGGCGCTCGATCTTGGGCATGAGCGCCGGCAGGTCGGCGAGATCCATGAACCGGATGGCGCGGCGGCCCACCTTGTCCTCATAGGCCGGGCCGATGCCGCGCTTGGTGGTGCCGATGCGGTTGGCGGAGGTGTCGGCCTCGCGCAGGGCCTCCAGTTCCCGGTGCAGCGGCAAGATCAGGATGGCATTCTCGGCGATGCGCAAGTTTTCGGGGGTCACCGCGATGCCCTGCTTGGTGAGCTGGGCGACCTCGTCGATCAGCGCCTGGGGATCGACCACCACGCCGTTGCCGATGATCGACAGCTTGCCCTCGCGCACCACGCCCGAAGGCAGCAGCGACAGCTTGTAGGTCTTGCTGTCGATGACCAGGGTGTGGCCGGCATTGTGGCCGCCCTGGAACCGGACGACGATATCGGCCTGTTCGGACAGCCAGTCGACGATCTTGCCCTTGCCCTCGTCGCCCCACTGGGACCCGACTACGACCACATTCGCCATAAATTGCTTCCCCCGACGCAGCGCCCGGACCCTCGCGCCGGGAGCCACCGGCCAGGTTCACCCCCGGAGAAAGGAAGCTACCGGCCGAAGCAAGGCTGCGGGCGGCGCGGATGATCCGCGCGGCGCCCTCAACGGGTTGAACTTGCACCGATGTATTTGGTGGGGAACTGACCGCGGACGCCACGTACGCATCTCCGCAAGGGCCGTTATATTATCACGGCCATAGACGACGCCCAGTTTTCCGACATCGCGGCTTGGCCGACCCAGGCCGGCCTGACGGGCGCGCCGGAGATCGCCATCCTCGACGGCTTCTGCGAGCCCTGCGTGGCGACCAGGCTGCCGCTCGGCCGCGCGCTCGTGCTGATCGACACGCTGCATCCCGTCTACGAAGGCCGCCTGGTGCGCTGGGGCTACGAGACCGGCGAAACGCCCCTCGTCGACTACGGCCGCACCAGCCCGGTCCATACGCTCGGCGGTGCACGCGGCGACGCGGCGGCGCTGGCCGAGCAGGAGTAGGCCGCAGGCCGCTGGCGGCGCAGCCCCTCCTACCCCATGCTGAAAACCAGCGAAGCGCTGTTGCGCCGCCGGCTCACGCCAGCGAGCGACGGCGAATTCAGCACGCTGGCGGATTTCCGCGCCGCCGGCATGACCGACTACGTCGCGATTATCAACCGCTTTGCGCCCGAAGGCGCGTTCGGCGACATGGATTGCGTTATTCGTCGTGGACGACGCGCGACCGCCAAGGCTTCAGCGACAGCGGCGCCGCCGCGCTCGAACGCGTCGTGCCATTCCTGGCGCTGCCGATCAAATCGGTGGCGCTTGCCCGCGTCGCCAAAAACCTGATGCACACCTATCTCGGGCGCGACGCCGGACAGCGGGTGCTGCGTGGGCGGGCCGGCGGTGAACGAGACCAGCCGCATCGCCGCCATGTGCCGCTCGGTCGAGCAGCCGGTGCTCGTTTCCGACGCTTTCGCCAAGGTGTGCGACAATACGCGCCGGCTAGTGTCGGTCGGCCGCTACGCCCTGCGCGGCGTGGAGCGGGCGCAGGAGCTGTTTACGCTGGATGTGGGGGCTACGGCTTAAACTTTCTTATAGTACCGCGCCGCGAGATTTTTGGTGCGCCTACATCCGAAACGAATTTCAGTCGCGTCGTTGCCGACGCTCGGCTGCCGATCGCACGCCTCAAAAACCATATTGCACTGTCTCGACAACACGGAAAGAATGGTGTCCGGGTTTTGCAAGGCGACGATTTGATGAAAGTTGCAGATTTCATTCTTTCAGCGCTGCACGATCAGGGCGTGAGTCACTGCTTCATCGACCTTGGCGGACTGAACGACAATTTCATGCCCGCGCTGGCCGGAACCAAGGGCCTGCGGACGATCGTCGCTGCGTTCGAAGGTGGCGCCGCCTACATGGCCGACGGCTATGCGCGCGCCTCCAACGGCCTCGGCGTGTGTTTCGGAATCGGCGGCCCCGGTATCCTCAACATGACGACCGCACTCGCGGCGGCGAAGGCCGACCGCACGCCGGTCCTGGCGATCAGCGGCGAGGTCCCGCGGTCGTGGGAGGGCATGGGCGGTTTCCAGGATGCCTCCAGCGCCGGCATTGACGACATCGACGCGCTCAAGCCGATCACCGGATTGTCGCTGTCGCTGTCCTCGCGCGCCGTCGTGCCCCATCATTTGCGGCACGCCATTACGCATGCGTTCACGCGTCGTGCGCCTGTTCATCTGTCGGTACCGGTCGATGTACAAAAGGCGGAGATCGAGACCGACTGGCAACCCGTCTCCGACTCATTGCTGTCGGCGCGGTTCGTCGACGAGGAGGCGCTCGACCGAGCGGTCGACCTGCTCAACGCGGCCGCAAACCAGAACATTATTGTGCTCGCCGGACCGGGCGTCTTGCACACCAACGGCACCGACGTGCTGCGCGCCTTTGCCGAGCGGTTCGATATTCCGGTGGCAACCACGTTGTCGGGCAAAGGCCTGATCCCCGAAAGCCATCCGCTCGCGCTTGGCGTGTTCGGTTACGGCGGCTCACACTGGGCGATCGACGCGATCCGCTCGGACGAGACCGATATCCTGCTCGTCATCGGCTCCGGCCTGTCGCAACGCGACACGATGCAATGGGATCCGAAAATGCTGCCGTCGAACGCGTTGATCCATATCGATGCCGACCCGTTGCTGATCGG
>JARRNI010000212.1:0-11373 GCA_037385125.1 Pseudolabrys sp. | reverse complement strand
CTCGCATGATCACCTCCGGCCAAATGCGGGCCGCACGGGCCTTGCTCGCTATCGACCAGCGCGAGCTGGCACAGCGCGCAGGCCTGTCGCTGCCGACCATTCAGCGCATGGAAGCGAGCAAGGGCGTGGTTCGCGGCAACGTGGACTCGCTGATGAAACTGGTCGACGCACTGACTGCCAACGGCATTGAGCTGATCGAGGAGGGCGCGGCCAGCAGCAGCGGCGGGCGCGGGGTGCGGCTGAAATGATCGGTTACGCGCTCTACGGCGTCGCGGCGCTGATCGTCTTGGCGCCCATCGCCGTGATGCTGACGGCCTCGCCGCGCGCCACCGGCATCGTCTATGGGGCGAGTCTGCTGGTCACGCTGGCGCTGGCGGTAACCGGGCTGATGAGCTTGCTCGGTCAGACAATTTCAGCCGTGATCCTGCCGCTCGGCCTTCCCTGGCTGGGCGCGCATTTCCGCATTGACGCGCTTTCCTCCTTCTTCCTCGTGGTCGTCAACCTGGGCGGCGCGGCGGCGAGCCTCTACGCCGTCGGCTATGGCCGCCACGAACAAGCGCCGCAGCGCGTGCTGCCGTTCTATCCCGCCTATCTCGCCGCCTTGAACTTGGTGGTGCTGGCCGACGACGCTTTTTCGTTCTTGGTGGCGTGGGAGTTCATGTCGCTGACCTCGTGGGCGCTGGTGATCGCACATCATCGCGATGCCGAGAACATGCGCGCCGGCTTCGTTTACCTGCTGATGGCGAGCTTCGGCACGCTGACGCTGCTGCTCGCCTTCGGCCTCCTGGCCGGCGGCCACGGCAATTACGCGTTCGACGCCATTCGCGCCGCGCATCCCTCGGTGATGTTGGCCGCGCTCGTTCTTGTACTTGCGCTGATCGGCGCCGGCTCGAAGTCGGGCGTGGTGCCGCTGCACGCCTGGCTGCCGCTGGCGCATCCGGCGGCCCCCAGCCAGGTCTCCGCGCTGATGAGCGGCGTGATGACCAAGGTCGCCGTCTACGGCTTCGTGCGCATCGTCTTCGATCTTCTGGGGCCGCCGGACTGGTGGTGGAGCATGCTGGTGCTGGCCGTGGGCGGCGTCACCGCGGTCATGGGCGTGCTCTATGCCTTGATGCAGCACGATTTGAAGCGGCTGCTCGCCTATCACACGGTGGAGAACATCGGCATTATCTATATCGGGCTCGGCCTCGCGCTCGCCTTCAAGGCTTTCGGCATGGAGGTGGCGGCGGCGCTGGCGTTCACCGCCGCGCTCTTTCACGTATTCAATCATTCGGTGTTCAAGAGCCTGTTGTTCTTCGGCGCCGGCAGCGTGCTCAATGCCACCGGCGAACGTGACATGGAGCATCTCGGCGGGCTGATCCACCGCATGCCCCAGACCGCCTTCGTCTTCCTCGTCGGCTGCGTGGCGATCTCGGCGCTGCCGCCGCTCAACGGCTTCGTGTCGGAATGGCTCACTTTCCAGGCCATCCTGCTCAGCCCGCATCTGCCGTCCTGGGGCTTGAAATTCCTGGTGCCGGCGGCCGGCGCGCTGCTGGCGCTGTCGGCGGCGCTGGCGGCTGCGTGCTTCGTCAAGGCGTTCGGCGTCAGCTTCCTCGGCCGCGCCCGCACCCCGGCGGCGACCAAGGCGCAGGAGACCGACGGCCATTCGCTCGCCGCCATGTACTTCCTGGCCGCGCTCTGTCTTGTTGCCGGCATCCTGCCCGGTCTGTTCATCGACGCGCTGGCGCCGGTCTCTCATGCGCTGGTGGGCGCCAGCATGCCGCACCAAGCGGGCCTCGAGTGGCTCACCATCGTGCCGATCGCCGAGAGCCGCAGCTCCTATAATGGGCTGCTGGTGTTCGTCTTCATCGTGCTGTCAGGCTCGATGGCCGCCTTCGCCATCCACCGGCTGGCCTCCGACCGGCTGCGGCGCGCGCCGGCCTGGGACTGCGGCTATCCCGATCCAAGCCCTGCGACGCAATGCACCGCCTCCAGCTTCGCGCAGCCGATCCGCCGCGTGTACGGCACGGCGGTGTTCCGGGCGCGCGAGATCGGCGCAATGCCGCCGCCGGGCTCGATGGCGCCGGCGCGGCTGACGGTCGATCTACGCGACCTGATCTGGGATGCGCTCTACGCGCCGATCGCCGGTTTCGTCGGTTTTGCGACCGAGCGGCTCAATGTCCTGCAATTCCTCACCATCCGCCGTTATCTCACGCTGGTGTTCGCGGCGCTGGTACTGCTGCTTTTGGTGCTGGCGATATGGCAGTGATGCGTGATTTCGTCCTGCAAGGCGCGGAGATGCTGCTGGTCCTGCTGCTCTCGCCGCTGCTCATGGGCTTCGTACGCAAGGTGAAGGCGCGGCTTCAGCGCCGCCGCGGCCCGCCGCTCTTGCAGCCTTATCGTGATCTCGTTCGGCTCATGCGCAAGGAGGTCGTGCTGGCGGAAAGCGCCTCCTGGCTATTTCGTGTCATTCCCTACATCGTGTTTGCCGGCACCTGGGTGGCGGCCTCGCTGGTGCCGACCTTTCGCAGCGGGCTCTTGTTTTCCTGGTCGGCGGACCTGATCGCCATCATCGCGCTGCTCGGCAGCGCGCGTTTCTTCCTGGCGCTCGCCGGCATGGATGTCGGCACCGCCTTCGGCGGCATCGGCTCCAGCCGCGAGATGATGATCGCCTCGCTGGCCGAACCCGCCATGTTGATGATCGTGTTCACGCTGGCGCTGGTCGCCGGCTCTACTCAACTCTCGACCATGGCGGCCTATATGGCCTCCGCCGGCGTGGGCTTGCGCGTATCGCTCGGCCTGGCAGTGATCGCGCTCATCATGGTGGCGATCGCCGAGAACGCGCGCATTCCGATCGACAATCCGGCGACGCATCTCGAGCTCACCATGGTGCACGAAGCCATGGTGCTGGAATATTCCGGCCGCCACTTGGCGCTGATCGACCTGTCGTCCGAACTCAAGTTGCTGCTCTACGTCTCGGTGACCGGCTGCCTGTTCACGCCATGGGGCATCGCCGGCGCCGACGCCAGCCCGGTGTCGCTGGCCATCGGCATCGGCAGCTATGTCGGCAAGCTCGCGGTCGGCGGCTTCCTGCTCGCCGTGTTCGAGATGGCCATCGCCAAGATGCGCGTGTTCCGCGTGCCCGCCTTCCTCGGCGCCGCGCTGATGCTCGGCCTGCTCGCTACTTTGCTGCTGTTCGTGTCCGGGAGTCTATAAACGTCATGCACGGCTTGACCTTCGACGTCGCCCATCTGCTTGCGGGATCGTTGGTGTTGGTGAGCTTCATGCAGCTCTACCAGGCGCGGCTCTACGCGCTGCTCAACATCTACGCGCTGCACGCGCTGGTGCTGGCGGCCTCGGTCGCCTGGCAGGCCTTCGTTCAGGACGCGCCGCATCTTTACGTCACGGCCGGCATCGCGCTCATCTTCAAGGCCATGATCATTCCGGCGGCACTGCACCGGATCATCGTCCGCCTCGGCATCCACCGCGAGATCGAGACGGTAGTCGGAGTTGGCCCCACGATGCTGCTCGGCATGGGGCTGGTGGCACTGTCGATGGTGGTGATGTTGCGGGTGACCGCCGACGCCGATCCGCTCGCGCGTGAGGATCTCGCATTTGCGTTAGCGGTGGTGCTGCTCGGCCTGTTGATGATGGTGACGCGGCGCAACGCCGTGAGCCAGGTAGTTGGCTTCATGTCGGTGGAAAACGGCTTGGTGCTGGCCGCGACCGGCGCCAAGGGTATGCCGCTGGTGGTGGAGATCAGCGTCGCCTTCTCGGTGCTGATCGCTTTCATCGTGGTCGGGATCTTCCTGTTCCGCATTCGCGAGCGCTTCGACACGGTCGACCTGCAGGCACTCGATCGCTTTCGCGGAGAGCGGCAATGATGCTTGACGCGCTCACGGGCGTTCTCTTGATTCCCGCCGTGGCGGCAGCGCTTCTCGCCGTCCTGCCCGGCTATCGCTTGACTGCGCGGCTCAACGTGCTGGCGTCGCTGGCGACCTTCCTTGTTTCGGTGTCGCTGTTCGTGGTGCAGCCTGCGTCCGGACGCTACCTGCTGGTGGACGACCTCAACAAGGTCTTTATCGTGCTGACCACCTTCGTCGGCTTCACCACCGCCATGTTCAGCGCCAGCTATATCGGCCACGAGATCGCGATCGGCCGGCTGACGCCACGTTTCGTGCGCTTTTACCACGCCATGTACCAGGTGCTGATGTTCGGTATGAACCTCGCACTGGTTGCCAACAATATCGGCCTGATGTGGGTGGCGATCGAGCTGGCCACGCTCTCGACCGTCCTGATGGTCGGCATCTACCGCACCCACGAGGCGCTGGAGGCCGCTTGGAAATATTTCATCCTCGGCAGCGTGGGCATTGCGCTGGCGTTGTTCGGCACCATCCTCATTTACATGGCGGCGCGGCCGGTGATCGGGGAGGGGCTCGATGCCATGGTGTGGACGGTGCTAATGACGCGCGCCGCCCATTTCGAGCCGGCGCTGCTCGACGTCGCCTTCGTGTTCCTACTGCTCGGTTACGGCACCAAGGTGGGTCTAGCGCCGCTTCACGCCTGGCTGCCGGACGCCCATGCGGAGGGCCCGACGCCGATCTCGGCGGTGCTTTCCGGCCTCTTGTTGAACGTGGCGCTCTACGCGCTGCTGCGCTTCAAAATGCTGCTGGCGCTCAACCCCGGGGCCATCGCCCCCGGGCCGCTGATGGTGACTACGGGGCTGATCTCCTGCCTGTTCGCAGCCTTCATGCTGTACCGGCGGCGCGACATCAAGCGCCTGTTCGCCTATTCCTCGATCGAGCACATGGGCATCATCGTATTCGCCTTCGGTATGGGCGGTCCGCTTGCCAATTTCGCCGGGCTGCTGCACATGACCATGCATTCTCTCACCAAGTCGGCGATCTTCTTCTCGGTCGGCCACATCTCACAAGTAAAGGGCACGCAGAAAATCGCCGACCTTGGGGGGCTCACCATGAGCAATCCGGTGCTCGGCTGGGGCCTGGTGCTCGGCGTGGTGGCCATCGCCGGACTGCCGCCGCTCGGCATTTTCATGAGCGAGTTTCTGGTGGTGTCATCCACCGTCGCGCGAGAGCCCTGGCTGGCGGTGGTCCTTGTCATTACAATCCTGATCGCGCTGGGCGGCTTGTTCATGCGGCTCAACACCGTTGCCTTCGGCGAGCCGCGCGGGCCGAGCGCGCCAGCGAAAGCTTCCTACGTGCCGATGTTCGCTCACCTAGCCATCGTGTTCGTGGCGGGCATCTACATCCCGCCGGCGTTTGTTCTCGGCTTCGAGAACGTCGCGCGGCTGTTGGGTTAGCGCCATGGCCTTGATCGACGAGATCCCGCACGGCGAAAGAATAGAACGGCACCGGCCCTGGCCGCGCGCTGTCGTCGGCGAAGACGGCTGGCATGCGGGCGCCGATCGGCTTGCCTCCGGTAAATGCACGTTGCTTGGCCTGTGGGGCGATCAGGAAGCCGTGCACATGGCGCTGATGGCCGACACCTTCGACGACATCGCTGTGCTCACTTACGCCTGCAAGGAGGGGCGGTACCCGAGCATCGGCAGCCTGCATCCGCCGGCGCTGCGGCTCGAGCGCGCCATCCGCGACCTATCCGGTCACGACGCCACGTATTCGCCGGACGCGCGGCCCTGGCTTGATCACGGCGCGTGGCAGGGCGGGGCACCCACCGTCTATGACTTCCTGCCGGCCGAAGGCGAAGGCCTGCACCAGATCCCGGTAGGGCCGGTGCATGCCGGTATCATTGAGCCGGGTCACTTCCGCTTCACCGCCAATGGCGAGCATGTGGTGCGGCTCGAGCAGCGCCTCGGCTATGTGCACAAGGGCATCGAGAAGCTGATGGAGGGCGCTGCGCTCGCCACCGCCGCAAAGCTCGCCGCGCGCACCTCCGGCGACAGCACGGTGGCCTATTCCTATGCCTTTGCGCAGGCGGCGGAAGCCGCCATGCAGGTGACGGCGCCGCCGCGCGCCATCTACCTGCGCGCGCTGATGGCCGAACTGGAGCGGTTCGCCAATCATTTTGGCGACATCGGCGCCATCTGCAACGATGCCGCCTTCGCGCTGATGCATGCGCAGACTGGCATCCTGCGCGAACGTGTTTTGCGCGCGACGCAAGACTGCTTTGGCCACCGGCTGATGATGGATGTAATCGTGCCCGGCGGCGTTACGTGCGACATTGCGCCGGAAGGAGCGGCAAGCCTGCGCGCTCTGTTGGCCGAAGCACACAAGGTGTTCCCGCGCCTGATTGAGCTCTATGACAACACCGCCTCGCTGCAAGACCGCACCGTCACCACCGGCATCGTGCGCGCCGACTACGCCCGCCAGTTCGGCGCCGGCGGCTATGTCGGCCGCGCTTCCGGCCGCGACTTCGATGCGCGACGTCATGTGACCTACGCGCCCTATGGCGATCTCAAATTCGACGTGCCGGTGCGTGGCGAAGGCGACGTCAATGCGCGGGTGTGGGTGCGCATCCGCGAGGTCGAGCAGAGTCTTTCGCTGATTGGGCAGATTCTCGATCGCCTGCCGGAGGGGCCGCTCCTCGCCGAGGTTAAAGGCAAAGACGCGGCATGCGAAGGTCTTGGTATGACCGAAGCCTTCCGTGGCGACGTGCTCGTTTGGCTGCGGCTCGACAAGGGGCAGGTTGCGCGCTGTCACTTGCGCGACGCTTCCTGGTTCCAGTGGCCGCTGTTGGAAACGGCGATCGAGGGCAACATCGTGGCTGACTTTCCACTCTGCAACAAATCGTTCAACTGCTCCTATTCGGGACACGACCTCTGATGCGCCGTACGCTGTTAGAAAGCTTGACTCACGGGCCGCTCACCGAACCGCCGCCTGCGGCGGACGAGGCGGCGCTGAAAGAACTGGCGGAAAGCGTCAACGGCGTGGCGCGCGCCAAGCTCGGGCGCTCGCTTTCGATCCGCCAGGTCGACGCCGGCAACGGTTGCGAATTGGAAATCCACGCGCTCAGCAATGCATTCTACGATCTCGAGCGTTTCGGCTTGCATTTCGTGGCTTCGCCGCGCCATGCCGACGTGCTGCTGGTGACCGGGCCGGTCACCAGGAACATGCGCGAGGCGCTTGAGCGCACCTACAACGCCACGCCCGACCCGAAATGGGTGGTGGCAGTGGGCACTTGCGCCATTGACGGCGGCGTCTTTGGTGGGAGCTACGCGGTTGTCGGCGGCATAAACGACGTTATCCCGGTCGATCTGCATATCCGCGGCTGCCCGCCGATGCCAACTGAGATTCTAAAGGGGCTGCTTGCTCTCCTTGATCGGGCAAGCGACGCTGCCGGCCGACGAGCCTAAATCGATAGGCTAACGAAAATAGATCAAGGGCCGTCGCTAGAAATGGTGACTGGCGCGCCCGAGGCCGCCGTAGCGGCTGTAATGGATTGAGAACGCGCTTATCGAACTTCAGTTCGATGCGCCCCTGATTCGCTTCCAGACGATCGGCATGCAGGATCCAGTTGGCTAAACGCTGCGCGCCGGTGCGGAGCTTTTCGTTCTTGTCTACATCGCTATATTTGCCTGGGCTGTGACCCTCGCGGGGCTACTGAGCGCGACCGCGCGCGGGCTGGCAAGGCGCGTCAGCGCGAATTAGCGCGCCGGATATTTCTGTTTTTACTTTGTGCGAGGGCACGCGATTGTTTCCATAATGACCAAAATAGAGGTTCCCATGGTAGCTCCCGAAAAGGCGACGAGACGAACGGTTTTCGTCGAGGCGGTAGTCTCCACGCTTGCGGCTTGGTGCCGCAAGCAAAGCGGTGTCCGGCGGAACCTTGACGCGCTCGACCGCTGCGGCGAGCAGGAAGTCGCGCATATGGCGAACGACCTTCAGCTGTTGCCGGCCCAGTTGCGCGGGATGGCGCGGCGGGGGCCGGAGGCGGCCGATCTGCTGCTCGTTCGCATGAAAGCGCTGCATCTGGATGCAGAAAAGCTCGCCAAGGGCGAGCCGGCGGTGATGCATGATCTGCAGCGGGCATGCTCGCTCTGCAGGACCAAACGGCGCTGCCGCAGAGAGCTCGCACGGGACCCCGAAAATCCGGTCTGGCGTGAGCACTGCCTGAACGAGGATACGCTCCTCGCCTTGCTCGGTGAGGATCCTGTCAGGCACTGATGACGTAAAAACGCGTCTCTGCGCTAATCCGAGCAGCGCATGCACTCGACGTCGTAGCGGTCGATCCATTGCTTGAGCGCGGCCGTGGCCGTTTCGCCGGTGCTGAGCCCGGCGAGCGCGCTGTCCGGGTCTTCGGGGCGCAGTTTCGCGATCCAGCCCGCGCCGTAAGGATCGACATTGACGAGATGCGGATCGGCGAGGACGCCTCGTTGCGTTCGGCGATGGTCGCGGCGAAGGGCACCGGAATGCCGCCGACCCACTTGCCGCTTTCCAGTGTGGCGACGTGTCGGCCGGG
The DNA here is from genome assembly GCA_037385125.1 of Pseudolabrys sp. Lineage (GTDB taxonomy): Bacteria > Pseudomonadota > Alphaproteobacteria > Rhizobiales > Xanthobacteraceae > Pseudolabrys. The sequence continues at coordinate 2,958 of JARRNI010000212.1, read as the reverse complement.
GCGAAGCAACGTGCCCAGCTTCTTGATATGTATGGCGAGGATGCGGCCGCCCATGGTCTGCGCCGGATCGGTCACGCCTATGGTGATAAGCCCGTCATTGCCCGGCCGCGGCCAGACATAGTCGAGATCGTAATAGAGGTCATCCGGCAGTTGGCAGCCTCGGTATTCCGCCGCCGTTTCCTCCCGGCCTGGCCGCGCTGCGTCAATCGGTCAGTCGCCCGGCCCCGCGGCCGCCGCCGGCGTGCCAAGCCGTGCCTGCGCGGCCGGATATAGCTCCGCCTCTTCTTTTTCGTCGTGGCGATCGAGCAGTGCCCGCATGCTGTCGGCGATGCGGTCGTATTCGACCGCGTCGCGCGCGTCCACCGCGTCGCCGAGCTCGTCGAAAAACACGCTCAGATCGCGATGTCCCTTGCGCAAGATGGCGGTTAGCGGCGTTTCCGCGCCTTCTTCGACTGCGGGAAAAAGCACCTCCTCCTCGACCGCCATGTGGCGTTCGATGCCGCGGCGGAACGTGCCGAAGGCATCGGCGGCCGCATCCCAACGCCCGGCACGGACATGCGCCACCGAGGTCTCGAGCGCCTGCTCGAGACGGCGATGGTCGTGTGCGAAAGCGTTGCCGATGTTCTGCATGGCAAAAATCTAAAATCGCACGGGGATCGGCGGTTGATCGAGATCAAAGCGCGCCCGTCGGCCCTTCGCAAGCATCTTAGTAGGAGAACCCGCCATGATGCTGCAGTTGCTAGTGTCGCAGATGCAGGCGTGGGCGTCGTATATTAGCGGGGCAGGGGGACAGATCGTCCAATCCCGTGCCGCTAGGTCGCGTATTGGCTCTAGCGTCCGGGTCTGACGGTGAAACGGCGAAAAAGCGGCGTTCACTTATGGAGGCGTGGGCCCGCTATTGTGACAGCGAGGTTATAACATCCCTTGCAAAGGTCACGCGACTGCGGGCGGCCGGATAGCGACCGCGAAAAAGCGAGCTGCTCAAGCTCAACGGCGAGATCTTCTACACGTTATGAGAAGCCCAGATCGTCATCGAGGGCTGACCCACCCAAGCCGTCGGTATTGGGGCCGCTTCTAGATCGAAGATATCGGCGCTGGCAAGGGCGCAGGCACGATTTTGAAATGGATACAGGAGGTTACGCGCGCAAGCTCTGCGAAAATAGCCGACCTCCGACTAACAGATATTTGATTTCGGACGGCTGGAAGGGTCTAAAAACGACTGAAAGAGATATTAAATGAAGCCCGCTCTGCGTCCCCCAACGTAGAGCGGGCTCCGATCTCCATATCCCCGAACCCCCACCCCGGAGGTCGGAGCCACTTTTTTACAGCAAATTGTGGCTACTCCGTGTGGCAAAGCGTTTTGGCGCTGAGAATTCTATGATTTGTTGCAGCTAGGGCACACGTCTGCAAAGCGGTGGCGCCGTCGCAGAAAATGACTATCGGCCGTAGGCTGCTGCGATAAGGGGCCTATAACGTCGTCGCCCGCCGGATATCGCACTGAGATGAGCGGTGCGATTCCGTGCCGCTGACTGGATCAAGCGCGGTGTTACTGATTAGGAAGTTGAAATTGCCACCTCGGCCAATCGGGGCGCAGCCTGGCGCGCCCGCGCGAAAAGATGTACAATTCTTAATTGCGAGATAGTCGTATTGACGTCCAATCGGTTGGAGCGGCATCGGGGCGGGTAAACAACGGACAGGAAAACGCGGAACTCGGCGGGTTTTGGGCAAACATGGCAACGTCGTCACCGCCATCATCAAACCTGTTGACGGACCTGCCTGAACAGCTGGCCGCCGGCTTGCTGGCGCACGCTGTTCCACGGCACCTGGCGGCGGACGAAACGCTATTCCTTGCTGGCGATCCTGGCGACGGCTTCTATCGTCTGGACGAAGGCCTGCTCAAAGTCACAATCGAAGCGGCGACAGGCGCTGAGCGTATCCTCGCCGTTATCGGGCCGAATGCGATTGTCGGCGATCTCTCCATCATCGACGGCAAGCCGCGCTCGGCCACGGTGACCGCATTGCGTCACTGCAAGCTGCGCTTCGTCAGTCGCACCGGCTTCGAGGCCTTCGCCCGCAAGGAGCCGGACATTTACAAATACCTGGTCAAGCTGCTGGCGACGCGGTTGCGCGACACCGACGCGATCGTCGCGGCGGGAAGCTTCCTGCCGCTCAAGGGACGCGTGGCCCGCGCGCTGCTCGATCTTGCCCATGCCTTCGGCAACAATGTCGGCGGTAAGCGCGTCGTCATCCGCCAGAAAGTCAGCCAGAGCGAGCTCGCCGCCATGGCTGGCATCGCGCGCGAGAATGTCAGCCGCATTATGAATGAATGGATCCGCGCCAAGATTGTGACGCGGCTGCGCCCCGGCTAGCAGCTTTTTAACAGGCCTATTTATCCCCCAAAAAATTACGAGTTGCGTGACCGATCTCGCCGCCGCGGTCGCAATAACGAAAATTACCTCCCTCAAAATCGTCCGATCCTGCCTCCTTTCGTGCAAGAGCCACGCCGCGAGCCAATGCACGGAAACTCTAGAGGAGAACAAATAAACTATTTTTCCTAGGCCTTCCATTGTAATTGCCTACGTTGCACGTTGCTGAAACCGTAAGGCCGCCTGAGTTGGCGGCCCCTTTTATTCTTCGTCCGTCCGACCTGCAATGTCGCCTCTTGGCTCAACAGCAACATTGGCGTGCTGTTCCGCCGTGGCTGCGCTCCGATCAAAACATTTGGTCAACAAGACCTCACGAATGTAGACCTACGTCTCAGTCACACACTTCGATTGTTGCGTGATTTTTGTTTGGCTTAGCTGCCTTGGCGACTTGCCGCCCTTTCCCTCAAGATCAGCCTAACACTACTTTGGCAGATTTACTCAAGCCGCCGTTCGTTGCAAATCCATTTTCGACAGTGCGGGCATCGCTGCGGCGGTAGTCGAGCGAATAGCGCGATGATGGCGTGGCGCACGG
>JARRNI010000211.1:0-7068 GCA_037385125.1 Pseudolabrys sp. | reverse complement strand
GAGCTCGGCGAGCTGGCCGCGCAGCGCCGTCTCGGCAGCCATCCAGCGGGGATAGTCGCGTGAGCCCTGGTGCAGGTTCTCCTCGGCGAAGGCACAGACCGCGTCGCGGGTACGGGCCGGCCAGGGGGCCACGGCGGCATGGTTCAGATAAAGAATGTCATCAATAAGACGAAATTCTTTATTAATTAATTCATTATGAGTCATTTATAAGGCTCTTTCTCATTGTGCGCACCTCGGTTCGGGGGCTGACGCGGGGTTGCCGGAACGACCGGTTTGGCATCACGGACGCACGATAACAGACAACACCCGGCCGTTGGACGGGACACCGCCCAAGGCGGTATCTGCGCGTGGGTCAATATCGGCATTGGCGCGAGTATCGCTGCGAGTTTCATTGGAGCGATTGCTGGCGGCGCCCATCGTCACCCGACGACGAGGTGACGCCGGACATGGACAATGGGATCACCGTGGTCGGATTAGGTCAACCGGTTCAACTACCCACATCGCGCGGTGATTGGCCTTCACTTCCGCTTGTCATTTGGTGGCATTGGCACATCGTGCGACGGCGCCATAGATGAACATACGTTCATTAAGGCCAGGTAGGGGCGCGCAACCTTTATCATAAAACGCTGCCAAAATGTCTGGCGACAAGGAGCTGACCATGCCCAACGCGAAACATGTCCTCAGCTTTGTCCAGCGGGAACTGCTCGGCGTGCTGCGCATCGGCTTTGGGCTGATTTGGTGTATCAATATCTGGTTCGATCTGCATGCGCAGCATCTCGACCATTACTTGAGCGGCTATCAGTCCGCCATGCAGAGCGGACCGCATTGGCTCGCGCCTTGGCTGGGGAGTGTCATCGGTGCCTTCCAGGCAATCGGACCCCACACCGCGGCGGTTATCAGTGTCGTCGTCGAAGCCTTGATCGCCCTGTCGCTGCTCACGGGATGGTGGGGAAGGGCGGGGGGCTGGTTAGGATTGGTCTATAGCCTGTTCATGTTCTCGACAGTCACCACGCTCGGTGCGCCCTTTTCGCTTGGCTATACCGACCCCGGTCCCTGGCCGCCCTATATCATCGCCTTCGTCTTTATTCTTGAAACCCAGGCCTGGCGCGGCTTGCGGCTCGGCTCTGCGCGCGATGTCAATCAAGGGGCGTCTCCCGAAACGCATGGCAACAGCGCCGTCGTCGCGCGAATTCTATTCGGCCTGCTTTGGGCGTTCGAGGCCTATTGGAAATGGCACCCCTATTTCATCGGACACTTCCTGACCTACCTGACGCCCGCCGCGCAGGGACAACCGGCCTGGATTGCCGCCTACATCGATGCGGTTATCGCCGTGGTAGGCGTGGTGGGCGGCGCGGTCTTCGGGGTATTCACCGCGATTGTGGAAACGCTGATCGCCGCCAGCCTCCTCAGCGGACGCGCGCTGCGCTATGGGCTGGTGTTGGGAGCGCTGTGGTCGGTGGGGATCTGGACCACCGCGGAGGGCTGGGGTGGCCCATACGGTCACGGGTTCAGCGCTTCGCCCATGCCGGGCGATATCTTCGGCAACGCGATCAACTATGCCTATATCTTTCTCTTCCTGCTGGCGGTGTACGGTCCTTGGGGGCGTGCCGCGCAGCACGAGACGAGTTACCAGGCGCAGGAAAGGCCGGCGCACCCTGGTTGAGTACCACGGGGCACTGGCGGAAGGCAGCGCTTGAGAGGATCCAATAGACCTGAGAGATCGCTCGTGATGATGACACCGCTTCGTTTCGCGGCGGTGGTCTTGGCCGCGATCTTTCTGATCGCAACCACGGCTTGTGGGAGCCCGGATCGTGGCCGACGGCCCTGCGTCGTCATGGGTTGCTGATATAGGCGTAACCCTGCATCTGCTTTTTCACGAGCTGCAAGATACCCGCGGGCACGACCTTCATGTACCCATAGATCTCGTCTGCCGGCACGCCGACGGCGTACATCGAATTGTTACACACGCGAAATTCCACGCCGTGAGCATGCAATGCACGCATGAGCGGCCCATAGCCGGCATAGCGATTGGTGAATACATCGGCGGCCCGTACGGCAGTGCTGTAGAGCACGATCTGTATGCGGTAGGAAATATGGCGTGGTGCCAGATATTTGATGGTGTAGGCGGCATTGGTCAGGGATTCCTTCAGGGGTGCACCGGGATCGGACACGCCGAAGACGACCTTCACCGGTTGGTGGGCCTTGAAGAACCCCCCATAACCCGCACCGGACGGGATCGGAACATCCGGTATATTCGGAAAGGAAGGCACCTTGGCGGCGAAGCACGGTAGAGCAACCAGGTTTGCCAGGACAAATATCAGAGGCGCCAAGACGGCGGCGGGAAGAGAGAGTCGTCGGGATGTCCAACTAGACCGGTTAAATGGATTCATACTAGCCCCTTGAATTTGTCTGGTCGGCGCCAAGTGTCGATGCAAGTGTCGATGTAAATGGCGCCGATTATATCGCTCCGGCGGTGCATGGCCACAGTTTCTAGAGTATTCGCATAGAAGGCATGTCCACGTACGCAGAGGGCCTATGGATATGATTCCGAGGCATTGGCCTATGCTAAGGCATTGATCCCGCACATTCTTCCGGAACATGATCGATCAACGCTCGCGACTGGGCCAGTGCTTGCGAACACCCGGGACTAGCTGGTTAGAATCCGATTGTCGAATTGTTGCCGCTGCATTATATGTAAAGATCGCGTTAGATAAACACGCTGGCGCAGGGGGCTGGAAAACGCCTATCGTTATGAACGAATCAGTGGACAAACCAGACCTGGGTTAGGATTTGAAACAAAGACGACAAGGAGACCAAGATGCGTGATTACCGCAATATGCCCAAACTTGAGTGGCGGGACGACAAGGGAACACTCGCCAAAATCAAGACTCAAGTGATGCGCGAAGAGCCGCTGGTTCTGGTTATGCCGGCGGGGTTTGATTTTAGCCTGGATGCGTCGGCCTGCGACTGCCACGAAGAATCAGGGATACTGACTGACTGTGAGGCGAAGAAGGCGTTGGCCATCCTGGCCGAACAGAACAACGTCCCCAACCTGCAAGAGGTTGGTCATGCAACCACCACCGCCGGGCTGACAGTCGATATCAACCCGGCGGAGGGCTATCTCGTTATACACGATTGAGTAGCGACACGAGGGGAATACCGGCACGTGCGGGTGGGGCGGCGAGCCGGCTATGGATCTGGAGTCCAAGTGGAGCGATATCGGTGAGTGGCGATCCTAAAGACTGGTCCGGGATGATCGTTTTGTCGACGAACACAATGCTGAGGTGGACCGTGCTGCTCTCCAGCGCCGCAAGCGTGGCGCTCGCGGCCGCATTGATCCAATGGTTGGCGGGCGGAGGCAGCATGCTGGTGCTCGGCATCCTCATCGTCGTCTGTCTCATCAACGCCCTGGGCCTCTTGCGCCTGACCGCCTGGGCACGGGTAAGCACCACGGTTGTACTGTGGCTGGTGATCATATCCCTGCTAGGGCGCTTTACCCCGATGTATTCGGCGCAGTACGTGGACCATGGCCAGGTTCCACCGAGCCTGCCCTATTTGATCCTCTCGACAGTGGTCATCGCCATTCCATGCCTCGCGGCGATCGTTATTTTCCGCAAGCATCGAGAACAGTTCAGGCGGGCGTGGTTCTGAGTGGTCATCGCGGGCGCGCGAAGGAGGCGGCCTCGACTGCGCCGGCACATCAGGGATCGAGAACCATCGTGGCTCCCCCTTGTCGTTACACGGACTGACTCGGCAGGCATAGCCCGGCGGTCCGATGCGGCCAGGGCGAAATTGGCACCGGTTATCCCTAATATACGGTGCACCGTCCGGCCGGCGGTTTGCCCCCGGTCATTGGCCTATACTTGGCCAAATGGCCCGTCAATCGGGCACCAAAAGCCCTCGCCCGGGTGCACCAGAGTGTGCCTAGCGAAATGGTACAAATTACGCGTCCCATAAAGTAGGCAATGTGAATGAAAAAGCCCGGGCATGTAACTAAATGAGCATCGCAGGAATACGCTCTAACCGTGGCGATATCTATCAGACCCTGATTGCTTTCGATTGGGCATTGACCGTTCTGTCCGATGCCGAATTTCAATGGCTTGAAATAGATTCGACGACCTACCTCGTAGACGATGTTGTAGTCGGAAAATCCGACGGATCCCTGATTTGTTGCCAGTGCAAGAAGAACCAAGCCAATTTCAGTGCGTGGTCGCTAGCTGACCTTGCGGATGAGCTTGACAAGGCTTTTCTGGCACTTGCTAGAAAGCAACAATCCGAAATCCGCTTCTATTCACGCAGCGAGTTTGGCGCACTCGCAAAACTACGTGAATACAGCACTTCCTATGGCAATGAGGCCGAATATCGTACGAATTTGACTGCAGAACATACAAGAACAAATAGCGAATTGCTGCACGGATCGACAAACTAGAGCTCGATCTCTCGACCTATGACTTTCTGCACCGCACCTCCTTCGAGACTAGCCCTGATTTTGATCGCATGGAGACTTTACTGCGGGAACGTTTTCGCCAAATCGTAAGTAACTCAAATGCCGCCTTCGATGCCCTCTGGATACACCTAGACAAACTTGGTGGACGTATGGTGGGCAGCAACTTGTCCGCCTCCACTCAGTATCGTCTGACCAAGCGCGACCTCAAGGACATTCTCTACCACGCGGGAGCAATGCTAGTTCCAGTGATATCCGTTGAACAGGTGCGCACATCATTTGCGAGAACCTCCGCTGTCGGCCGGTCGTGGCATCGGGGCATTGCCGGGCAGCGTATTTCGAGCCCGGTTGTGAACGAACTCCTGGCGGCCATCGATGCCAGGAAACGTGCCGTATTGCTTACTGGGCTTCCGGGTTCCGGCAAAACCTGTGTGATGCTGAGCCTGCAAGAAGCACTTGAGCAGCGCACGCAAACCCGAACTAACTTAGTGCCGCTCTTCATTCAGTCGCGCGAGTTCGCCGACCTGGCGACGGCGCAGGAGCGCCAGGCACAAGGCTTGCCAGAGCAATGGGTAGAGCAGGCCGCCCGTTTGGCGGAAAACGCGCATGTGGTGGTTGTTATCGACTCACTGGATGTCTTGTCCATCGCCCGCGAGCACGGCATATTGACGTATTTTCTGGCACAAATTGACCAGCTGCTACTGATCCCCAATGTCACTGTTATCACAGCTTGTCGCGACTTCGACCGAAAATACGACTGACGCATTGCCGCACGGCAATGGGACTGCGAATTTCAGTGCCTGCCGCTGGACTGGGAGGCCGAAATTGAGCCGTTATTCGACAAGCTAGGAGTCGATTCGACCACTATTGATCCCGTCACCCGTGAACTGATCCGTAATCCTCGCGAACTGGCCCTGTTTGTCGAACTGGCCCAACGTGGCGGCAGCTTCAACGTGGTGACCAGCCAAGCACTGGCGCAACGCTATCTCGATACGATCGTGCAGGCCGATCCTGGGCTGGGAGACGCAGCTATGCAAGCGATTGAAGCCATCGCCAACGCGATGCTGAAGTCACGCAGCCTGTCGATTCCACATCAGCGCTTCAGCGCGTCGCAGGACATACTGCGGCGCCTGCACAGTCTCAATGTATTGCAAGATACCCATGATGGAAAATTGACATTTGGTCATCAAACTCTACTGGATGTGCTCGTAATAAGCGGCGCTGTGCGCCGGTGCGTCTCGCTCTATGAGTTCATCCATGGCTTGCCGCCCGTGCCCTTCGTGCGGCCGAGCATACGTAGCTTTGTCGCGCAGCTGGCTACGGGAGATCGTCGTGAGTTCAGGAAACAACTGCGAGCGGTATTGACGGGCAACGTCCCCTTCCACATCCGCCGCCTGATTGCAGAATCGTTTGCCCAGCAGATGCCAAAGGATGATGATTGGCCGCTGATACGAGACTTGCGACACAAATATCGCGAAGTGTTTCAAGTGATTTATACCCATACATCGTTGATTGAGCGGCATCACTTCTGGTTTTCTCATCTGGTGCCCGCGTTGAAGGAAATGTGCGATGTCGAGGGGCTGACGGCCCATGTTCATTGGGTAACGCAGTGGGAAAATGAAGATGCTGTCGGGATATTGGCATTCTGGATGGAGGTGTTGGCGCTGGATTGGCTGGACGGCAATAGAATCGCTGAGCAATTGATTTTTTCTCTATCCGACTTCAAAACAGAAAATTTACCACTCGTTACGCCCTTACTGGAGCGGCTACTCAGGATGATCCTGCCCCGAATTCTCGGACACTCAGTTAAGCCACATGCTGCAGCTCGAATGCCTCGGGCGAGAGATAGCCAAGGCGCGAGTGTAGGCGCTTGCGATTGTAATAGACTTCGATGTATTCAAACACATGGTCCTTGGCCGCTTGGCGGGTGACAAGGCGTTCGCCGTGAATGGCCTCGACTTTGAGGCTGTGATTCCAGCTTTCCATGGCGGCGTTATCGTAGCAATCGCCTTTCTTGCTCATGCTGCACACCAGGCCGCTGTGCCGCAGCAGACGCTGGTAGTCGCCCGAGCAGTATTGGCTGCCGCGGTCGGAGTGGATGATGACACCACGCGGCCGCTTGCGGTGCCACAGGGCCATCTGCAAGGCATCACACACCAGCTTCGCCGTCATCCGCTCCGACATGGCCCAGCCCACCACCAGGCGTGAGTACAGGTCGACCACCACCGCCAGATAGAGCCAGCCTTCGTCGGTGGCGATATAGGTGATGTCGCTCACCCACTTCTGATTCGCAGCCGCCGCCGTAAAATCCTGCTCCAGCAGATTAGGCGCCACCGGCAGGCTATGGTTGGAGTTGGTCGTGGCCTTGTATTTGCGCGCCGCCTTGGCGCGTAGCCCCTCGGAGCGCATCAGGCCGGCGACCCGGTTCTTTCCCACGCGCTGGCCTTCCTCGCGCAGATGTCGGGTGAGGCGCGGTGCACCGACGCGGCCCTTGTGCTCCTGGTGTATCCGCCGGATATCGTCCGTCAGGCGCTCATTGGCCTGTGCCCGCGCCGATGGCGGCCGGGTGCGCCAGTCGTAGTAACCGCTGCGCGAGACAGCCAGACACCGACACATCATCGCAA
>JARRNI010000210.1:0-9755 GCA_037385125.1 Pseudolabrys sp. | reverse complement strand
ATACCGCCGCCGGCATGATGGTCAAGGTTCGGGCCGTCGAGGCTCTCGGATTGACGGCGGGGGATTACGGAGTGGCGTTTGTGTCAATTGCCGCCGACCTCGAAGCGATGGTGTAACCCAAAAGCGAAATCGACAGGCCGCAGGCGTTGCGGCGCACGGCATAAGGCCGACCACGGATGCACTGGCTGCCAGCCCGTCACCCTCCGGGGCGGCGCGTTTCTCTGTCCATTATACGGCCGAGAGAGGATGTCGGCTGCCGCGGGCAAGACCGACATCGCTGTCGCAGATCGAAATGCCGGCTAGTGACCGAGGCCGTGTGAAAACGCTTCTGTACGTCGTCCTGGAGCAATATTGAATCGATCGGAAAGCATTCGCCGCATGAAGGATTTGCCGCGGCTACCAACTTGATTCTTTTCTTGCGCCCCGACAATTGTCTGCAGCGTTTTCACACAGCCTGGACCCTTAGCCGACATTTGAGTGAGTGCTTCTCGTCTGGGTGCCTCCGGGTCAACTTACTGCTGAACGCGCAAGGAGCACGCCCGATCCAACCCGCTAGCGATTTAGCTCCAAGTGTTTGAAATTGTGTCTATTTTTGTGTGACCAGATTGCAACACCCTCAAGATTTCTTGTGTACCTTTGCGCCAGGCTGTCTCAAATTATTCTATCAAATGTATAGGAGATGGTTGTTTGCTCCTCCCGAGCGTTTACGAGGTGTTTATGCGACGTTTGTCTCTCGTACTGACTGCCGCTGTTTCCGTCATTGCCTTCTCGCAAACCGCGACGGCGGCGCCAGTGCCAGTGCCAGTGCCAACGTACAGTTGGACAGGTTTTTATGTTGGCGGCCACGCTGGATACGGGTGGGCTGATAAACAATGGACCTTGGTAACCAGCAGTATTCCCCTAACATGCGCACAGGTAATGGCGTTTGGTTATAACTGTCAAAACTCTCACAGCCCTGACGGTTTCCTGGGAGGTGTTCAGGCCGGTTACAATTGGCAATTCGGGCAGTGGGTGATTGGTGTCGAAGGGCAATGGTCCTGGACCGACTGGCGGGACAGCAGCGCCCTATCCATGGATGGCACGGACAGGTTTTACACGGAAGTAAACTGGGTTGCGACGGCAGCTGGTCGCCTTGGTTGGGCTATTGACCATGCGCTAATCTACGTTAAAGGCGGCGGTGCATGGGTTCGTGAAAAGCATTGGCTCGCTGATCTCGGCGGGGAGTATATGAACGCGCCTGCTGCAACCCGTAGCGGTTGGATGTTCGGTGTAGGCGGTGAATATGCCCTTTGGGACAATTGGTCTGTTAAGCTCGAATACGATTACATGGATTTTGGAAGCAAGACATCTACGCTATTCGACATAACTGGCTCTGGCTATTGGGAAAGCTATGATATCGATCAGACGATCCAGGTTATCATGATAGGATTGAATTACCGCTTCGGTGCAGGCAACTCAACGGTGCCTAGGTAATGACCTCCTACATTAAACTTAAATTCGAAGCCCTGGGAAATGTCTCGGGGCTTTTCGTTGGAGAGAGCCGCGCTTGCTAATAGCAATTGAGCGCAATCTGAATTTGGTCGCATGGTCTGATGTCGCCTGATGGCCCATCTGCGACCTTTACCCCTCGAGCGCCGACTTCCGTAATCGGGGGCGAAGCAGACAGGCAACGCTCTATAGTCTGCGCGGGCGAGCAGCGCGGCTGCGTCCCGATCCGCTCGTGCATTATTTGCGAGGAATAAAGCCGCGAATTATCCAGGCGATGCAAAGACCAAAACCCAGTAGTGCAAATGGCGGAACGATAGTGCCTAGCCAGGCGTCCTGAGTCATGCGCCGCCGAGCGTTAACGATTGCGCGTTTTTTGGCGATCTCCTGCTGAAAATGTTCTACAGCCTCCTGGTCACCAGCCGCCTGTGCCCTCCGCAATGCATCTTGGAATTGCTTGACCGTGTGCGACGAGAGGGAGGTGGACGGGTTGGTCCAAGCCGCTAGGTATGTTGCAGGCTTGTTCCAGAGAACGGCACCGCCGATCCAGAGCACTGACAAGAATATCCAAACTCTGAAAAATCCCCGACCCCATCTCATAAGCTAGCCCGTCTAGGATCGAACCAAGTTTCCACGCTATCTTAGCTGCAGCGCGCTGTACGATGCCAACACCGATGCCGAGCTTGCGGGCGATCCTGTTGATGCCGACGCTTTGGCTTTCCGCTGACCAAGCCATCACCCTTCCGTGTCGCATCCATGTCGCACGGAGCCGCCGTCAATGGTTGGGAGTCGTTGAAACATAAGGGGAAAATCTTGCAACATGTGCGACATGGAAAAGGCCCGGCAATTTTCCGGGCCTCGTTCGTTTCTGTAGCAATTTCAGGATCTTACTCTGGCTGGGGGACTAGGATTCGAACCTAGATTCTCGGAGTCAGAGTCCGATGTTCTACCATTGAACTATCCCCCAGCAGGGGCCGCCGGCGCGGTAAGCGGCACCGGCCGCGGCGCCCCTGACATGGGGCAATCCCGCCGATTTGACAAGCCCGCGAAGGCCCTCAGGCTGCCCGGCGCAGCCGGCTCGCCACCGTCGCGACGCCCAGCAGGCCGCAGGCGGCCACCGTCAGGAATAACAAGCGGGGCGAGCCATGGTCCATGATCGCGCCGAACAGGAGCGGCGCGACGATCCCGCCGATCCGCCGATATTGAAGCCGGTGGTGACGAAGCCGAACACCTTGCCGAACGAGCCGGGCGGGGTGACCTCGCGCACGATCATGTCGCGCGAGGGCATGATCGCCCCGAAGAAGAAGCCGGAAACCGCCATGGCCCCGACCAGCGCCAACGCGCCGAGAGAGAACTCGCCGACCAACAGGGTGAACAGCGCGATGGCCACCAGTCCCAGCGTCGCCACAGTCCCGTGCCGGCTAGTGCGTCCGACCAGCAGCCCGCCGGCCAGCACGCCGACCGCCGAGAGCAGAAGGAAGCCGGTGAGCGCCGCATTGGCGGTGGCGACCGGGGTGCCGTGCAGCGCCCCCAGCGCCACCACCGAGTAATTGTAGACGCCGCCGCTCATCATCGCCAGCATCACAAAGAACATGAGATTGAGCAGGATCGCTGGCGAGACGAGTAGCCGCCAGCCGGGCGGCGCCTCCTGCGCGGCGGCGCGCGCCGTCTGCGCTTGCGCCGGAACGATGTCGGCACCGTCGCGCATGGCCATGATAAGCGCCGCCACCGCGAAGCCGACGAAGCCTGCGCCGATGAAGGCGCCGCGCCAGCTCCAGACGCTTTGCATTGCCAGCAGCGTCGGTGGCGCCACCGCCGAGCCGAGCATCCCGGCGAAGGTGTGCACCGAGAAGGCTTGGCCGATGCGCTGGGACGGTACGTGATGGGACAGCAGCGAATAGTCGGCCGGGTGATAGACCGCGTTGCCGACGCCGGCGAGCGCGAACATCGCCACCAGAACCCAATAGGAATGCACGAGCCCCGCGATCGCGAAGGCGCCGCCGCCGATAACGAGCGCGCCGACCAGGGGAAGGCGCGCACCGACGCGGTCGACAAGGAAACCGGCGGGCGCCTGCAAGGCGGCGGTCACGACATTGAACGCGGCGAGTGCGACGCCGATCTCGGTATAGCTCACGCCGTAGTCGGCCCGCACGAAGGGTAATAGCGGCGCCAGCAGCAGGATGTAGTAATGTGAGACGAAATGCGCCGCGCTGACTGCGCCGACGACGCGGGTATGGGGCGCGATGCGCGCGCCCAGAAGTTCGCTGGCCTGACTCATGTCGCTCCGGCTTGAGCCGGCCTTTAGGCCGGCTGCTTCCGCTTGGCCTCCTCGACCGCCTGCCAGATGCGCGCCGGCGTCATCGGCATTTCCAGATGGCGCACGCCGACATCCGACAATGCATTGACGACACCGTTGGCGACCGCCGACAGGCCGCCGGTGGTGCCGGCCTCGCCGCAGCCCTTGGCGCCGAGCGGATTGGTCTTCGTCGGCACCGGGTGACTCGCTACCGTGATCATCGGCACGTCGTGCGCGTGCGGCAGGGCGTAGTCCATGAACGAGCCGGTCACCAGTTGCCCGTGGCTGTCGTAGACCGCCTGTTCCATCAGCGCTTGCCCTAAGCCCTGCACGGCGCCGCCTTGGATCTGGCCTTCGACCAGTAGCGGGTTGATCACGGTGCCGAGATCGTTGACCGCGGTATAGCGCACCACTTGGGCGTGGCCGGTCTGCGGATCGACCTCGACCTCCGCTATGTGGCAGCCGTTGGGAAAGGCATTGGGCACCGGCGTATTGCCGACGTGATCGGTATCGAGCGAATGCGGCATGCCTTCCGGCAGCTTGAGGCCGCCGTGCAGGCGCTCCGCCAGCTCCATGAGAGAGATGGAGCGGTCAGTGCCGGCGATGGTGAAGCGCCCGGCACTGAACTCGATGTCGCCCGGCGCCGCTTCCAGCACGTGCGCGGCGACCTGCTTGCCGCGCTCGATGACGATCTCGGAGGATTCGCTCAGCGCCGCGCCGGCGAACATCACCGAGCGCGAGCCGCCCGAGCCGTTGCCGTAGGCCATGCGGTCGCTGTCGCCTTCCACCACGCGGATGCGCTCGAACGGCACGCCCAGCATGTCGGTGAGCATCTGCGCATAGGTGGTGGCGTGGCCCATGCCGAAATCCATGGTGCCGGTGATGATGGTCACCGTGCCGGCCTTCTCGAAATGGATGGCGCCCAGCTCCTTGCCACCGCCGGCGGTGACCTCGAGATAACAGCCGATGCCGATCCCGCGCAGCAGTCCGTTCTTCTTGCTCTCGTGCTTGCGTTTCTTGAAGCCCGCATAGTCCGCCGCCTCCAGCGCCTGCTTGAGCAGGCCGAGGAAATCGCCGCTGTCATAGGTCATGCCCGAGGCGGCGTGGAACGGAAGGTCGCTCTTGCGGATCATGTTGCGCTTGCGCAGCTCGATGCGGTCGATGCCGAGCTCTTCCGCCGCGACGTCGAGCGCGCGTTCGACGTAATAGTTGCCTTCCGGCCGGCCGGCGCCTCGATAGGCCGAGACATGCACTGTATTGGTGAACACGCACTTGGTCGCCACCTCGATCAGCGGCGTACGGTACATGCTGGCGATGTTCTTGACCTGGTTGCCGGTCGGCAGCAGCGGACCGAACTGGGCGAGATAGCCGCCCATGTTGCCGTAACCGGTCAGCCGCATCGCCGTGATGTGCGCCTTTTCGTCGAAGGCGATCTCGATCACCATGTCCTGGGCGCGGCCGTGCTGGTCGGACACGAAGCTGCCCGAGCGCTCGTCGGTCCACTTCACCGGGCGGCCGAGCGCCTTGGCGGCGTGCAGGATGCAGATGTACTCCGGATAGACGGCGGACTTCATGCCGAACGAGCCGCCGATCTGATTGGTGACCACGCGCACCTTGTCGGCCGACGCGTCCAGGATGCCCATCAGCGTGGTCTTCATGGGATGCACGCCCTGGCTGGTCGAATAGAGCGTCCACTTGCCGGCGGCCGGATCGTATTCGCCGATCGCCGCGCGCGGCTCCATCGGCGCCACCACCATGCGCTGGTTGGAGGTCTCCAGCCGGGTGACGTGCTTGGCCTTGGCGAAGGCCTCGTTCACCTTGTCGGCGTCGCCGTAGTGGTAGTCGAGGGCAATGTTGTTGGCGATCTCATCATACACCAGTGGCGCGCCCGGCTTCACCGCCTCGGCGGGCTTGAGCACCACCGGCAACGGCTCGATATCGAGCGCCACCGCTTCGGCGGCGTCCTTGGCCTGATTGACGGTTTCCGCGATCACGCAGGCGACCGGATCGCCGACGAAACGCACCTTGTCGGCGGCGAGCGCCGGCCGCGGCACATAATGGATGGGCGAGCCGTCACGGTTCTTCAAGGGCAGGGTGCATTTGAGTCCGCCATAGCCGGCGAGGTCGGCCGCGGTCAGAACCGCCATCACGCCCGGCATGCCCTTGGCCGCCGCGGTGTCGACCCCGCGGATGGTGCCGTGGGCAACCGCGCTGCGCACCAGCACCGCATAGGCCTGCCCCGGCCGGCTGAGGTCGTCGGTGTAGCAGCCCCGCCCTTGCACCAGGGTCGGATCCTCGGTGCGCCAAACCGGCTGGCCGACGCCGAATTTGGTCAAAGAAAGCGCGGTTTCGGTGGTTCTCTCGTCCATGCGCGCCATCACGATGTTCGGGGGAGTGGAGCGCCCCCAATAAAGCAGCCAAGCGGCCGCCACAAGGCGGGTTTCCTGGCACCAGGCTTGCACGACGCACAGGCGCTGTTAGACTTTTGCCGATTGTGGAACATAGCCGCAACACGAGCGCTGGCGCAGCTGCCCGGGGGCGGCAGGAAGGCTTTTGACAATGAGCGGCGAGGCCGGGGAAAGCCCAGGTCTCGACCCCGTGGTTGATCGGGCTGCGCCACCGCGGGCCCATTGGGGTCGGCGGTCGCCCGGACGCAGGAACGGCGCCCTCGGCAATGATCGGGGCGGCCCGACTTATGCCGCGCTCGATCTCGGCACCAACAACTGCCGTCTGCTGGTGGCGCGTCCGACCGCCGAGGGGTTCCGCGTGGTCGACGCTTTCTCCCGCATCATCCGGCTGGGCGAGGGGGTGACCGCCTCGGGCCGCATCAGCGACGCGGCCATCGATCGCGCCATCGCCGCGCTTTCCATCTGCCGCAACAAGATGCGCAACAAGGGCGTCACCCGCGCCCGCCTAATCGCCACCGAGGCCTGCCGTTCGGCCGTGAACGGCGAGGAGTTTCGCGCCATCATTGCCGACAAGGTGGGGCTCGAGCTGGAGGTCATCGACCGCGAGACCGAGGCGTTGCTTGCCGCCACCGGCTGCACGCCGCTGATCGATCCGCAGGCCGAAGGTGCGGTGCTGTTCGACATCGGCGGCGGCTCTTCCGAGCTGGTGCGGCTGGTGCGCTCGCGCGAGACGCCGCCGGGCGGGCCGCCGCTGCCGCAGATCCGGGGCTGGATCTCGCTGCCGCACGGCGTGGTGACGCTGGCCGAGCGGCATGGCGGCTACAGCGTGACCGCCGAGACCTACGAGGCCATGGTGCAAGAGGTGGCCGAGGTGGTGGCGCCGTTCGCGCAGCAACATGGTGCCGGCGGCGTGCGCGGCATGCACATGCTCGGCACCTCCGGAACCGTGACAACCATCGCCGGCGTGCATCTCAATCTCCGGCGCTACGATCGCAACCGGGTGGACGGCTGCTGGATGAGCACGCAGGAGATCACTGCGGTGGTCGAGCGGCTGCTGGCGATGAGCTATGATGACCGGGTGGCGAGTCCTTGCATCGGCGCCGAGCGCGCCGACCTGGTCTTGGCCGGCTGCGCCATCCTGGAAGCGATCCGCCGCGCCTTCCCGTGCCGGCGCTTGCGCGTCGCCGACCGGGGCCTGCGCGAAGGCATGCTGGTGCAGATGATGCGCGACGATGGTGTCTGGGGCGGGCACGGCCAGGTGGCCGCGTCGTGAATGGGCGCAGTCTTTCTGCTTTTCGGTGACACCGCGACATGAGTTCCGACCGGGGCAACCGCCGCCTCAAGGTTCGCGTCCAGAAGGGCAAGACCCGCAAGCCGTCGTCGCGCCGTTGGCTCGAGCGTCAGCTCAATGACCCTTATGTCGCGCGCGCCAAACGCGAAGGCTTGCGTTCGCGCGCTGCCTACAAGCTCACGGAGATCGACGACAAGGCGCATGTCCTCAAGAAGGGCGCGCGCGTGGTCGATCTCGGCGCCGCCCCCGGCGGCTGGAGCCAGGTGGCGGCCAAGCGCGTGGAGGCGCCGGCGCGCGGCCGGGTGGTGGCGATCGACGTGCTGCCGATGGAGCCGGTCGCCGGTGTCGATTTTCTCCAGCTCGACTTCCTCGACCACGATGCGCCAGAAAGACTGAAGGCGATGCTCGGCGGTCCGGCCGACGTGGTGCTGTCCGACATGGCGGCCAATGCCACCGGCCACGCCAAGACCGACCATCTGAAGATCATGGCGCTGGTCGAGCTCGCCGCCGATTTCGCCCGCGAGGTGCTGGCGCCGGGCGGCGCCTTCCTCGCCAAGGTCTTGCAGGGCGGTACCGAGGCCTCGCTGCTGGCCGCGCTCAAGCGCGACTTCGCGCAGGTCAAGCACGTGAAGCCGCCGGCCAGCCGCGCCGGCTCCGCCGAGCTCTATCTGCTGGCGACCGGTTTCCGCGGCGGCAAAGAAGCGCGTTAGCGCCCAAGCTTGCGATAGGGGCGGCAATTGCTGCGATGGCTCATGTGGCACTTTAATTTCAAAAAGCGCTCGAAATATCAAAGGCTTGCCATAGAGATCCGATCTTTTCGTTTAAAAGTATGACTCGAGCCCCTTGAGGAGCTGAAGCGCGGCCTATCCGGTCCGCTGGTCCGAGGCTTCAGTCGGGGTCGGCCTGCGCTCGGTCATTTCCGCCCCCGCTTCCGGCGCAAGCCGCACGAAAACCAGCACCGACAGGGCCGAGATCGCCGCCACGATTAGGAAGGCCGGGCGGAAGTCGGCCGCCTGCAGGGGCCCGCCGCCCTTGAGGTGCACGGTGAGCTCTACCGCGGTCGCGCCCAACGCCACGCCCGCCGACACCGCCAGTTGCTGGGCGACGCTGGCGAGCGAGGTGGCGCGGCTGATGCGCTGCTGCTCCACCTCGGCATAGGCGATGGTGTTCATGCTGGTGAACTGCAGCGAGCGGAAGAAGCCGCCGACACCGAGCAAAGCGAGCATGACGATGACCGGCGTGGCGGCGGTGAAGCTCGCATAGGCGGCGAGGAACGCCGCGCTGATCAGCCCGTTGATCAGCAGGATGGTGCGGAAGCCGAAGCGGCGTAGGATGGTCGCGGCCGCCCATTTCATGGTCATGGCGCCGAAGGCGCTGGCGAAGGTGATCAGGCCCGACTGAAACGGCGTCATGCCGAAGCCGATCTGCAGCATCAGCGGCAGGAGGAAGGGGGTTGCACCGACGCCGAGACGGAAGACGAAGCCGCCGGCGATGCCGGCGAAATAGGTGGGCAGCCTGAACAGCGTGAGATCGAGCGCGGGATTGTCGCTACGTCGTGCATGCATGAGGTAAGCGGCAATGAAGCCGCCGCCGCCGATGATCAGTGCGGCCACCACGAACCAGGGCAGATAGTCCAGCCCCAGCACCGACAGGCCGAAGGCCACGCCGCCGATGCCGAGCCCCGCCAGCGCCATGCCGACGAGGTCGAAGCGCTCTTGCTGCTCGGCGCGCAGGTCCGGCACGAAGCGGGTGGCCAGCAGGATGCCGATGAGGCCGATCGGCAGGTTGATGATGAAGATCCAGTGCCAACTTGCGTAGGTGGTGATGAAGCCGCCGACCGGCGGCCCCAGCACCGGGCCGATCAGCGCCGGCGTGGTGAGCCAGGCCATGGCGCCCACCAGGTCGCGCTTGGGGATGCTGCGGATCAGCACCATGCGCCCGACCGGGGTCATCATGGCGCCGCCCATGCCCTGCACCACGCGGGCGATCACGAAATCGGTGAGCGAACTCGACGCCGCGCAGCCGATCGAGCCGACCATGAACACGGCGATGGCGGCGCGGAACACGGTGCGCGCGCCGAAGCGGTCGGCGGTCCAGCCGCTCGCCGGGATGAAGATGGCGAGCGACAACAGATAGGTGGTGATGGCGAGCTTGAGCGCGAGCGGATTGGCGCCGATGTCCCTGGCGATCGCCGGCAGCGAGGTCGCGATCACCGTGGCGTCCATGTTCTCCATGAACAGGGCGACCGCGATGATGAGCGGGATGATGCGATCGG
>JARRNI010000209.1:0-7105 GCA_037385125.1 Pseudolabrys sp. | reverse complement strand
GCCGGCCGTGCAGGCGGACAAAAAAGAAGTCACGGTTCCATGTTTCCAGTGCGGCAATTGCTTTGCAAGAGCCGCAGGTAATCGCGAGTTCCGTACGCCACGCGATTTCTGTGAGGCGCACGCGCGATGGAACTCGTCCCCGCCTTGGTTAAGCGGCTAACAAGTAAGGTAAAGAAATGGTTTGCTTTGAGCTCGGCAATTGAAACGACTAGGCCTGCAATCATGTCTGAGGAGGCGACCCATGCGTAAGCTTTCAGTGGCGGCCGTGGCCATGATCCTGGCGATCGCCGGGTACTTCACCGTGTTCTGGGGCTTCGAGGCGCTGCGCATGCTCACGTCGCCCAACTACGGTCTTGAGGACGCCTGGCATGGCCAAGTCATCTTCGAGATCGGTCGCCTGTTCTCGCTCTCGCCGATCGGGCTGATCAAGCTTGCCGCCTTCTTCGCTACGATCAAGCTCGCGGTTGCGGTCATCTGCGCGGTGCATATCGCTGACCGCCTGCGCGCGCTCGCCGGCGGCAAGCCCGTGCCGGAAATTCTCGAGGCCGGCCTGATCCTGGTGATGTTGGTCACCGCCGTATCGGCCGTTTCCGCGATCCTGGCGCAGAACATCGATCTCGGGCGCGACCAGGCCATTCAACTGTTGCTGGCGACGGTCGGCGCAGCGTTTTGCGTGCTCGAGCGCAGCTACGCGCGCGCGGAGGACCAGTCGCCGTCATTTCCCCGACGCGTGGTCCGCGGTCGGTTGGCTCCCACCTGGTTCTCGCCGTTTCGCTGAGCGAAGCAGTCCCCGGCGCCGTGGCGGCGTGAGCGCCGGCGCTACGCGGCCCGGCCGACCTGCGCGATCACGTCGGCCGCTTCCTTGAAGGCGTGGTTGGCGGCCGGGACGCCGCAATAGATCGCCTGCTGCAGGATGATTTCCTTGATATCGTCCGGCGTAAAGCCGCCTTCGGTCAGCGCCGCCCGCACATGCATGCGGAACTCTTCCCACTTGTCCAGCGCCAGCATGGTGCCGATCACCAGCACGCGGCGGGTGCGCTCGTCGTAATGCGGCCGCGTCCAGATCTCGCCCCAGGCGGCGCGGGTGATGAAGTCCTGGAATTCTTCCGTGAACGCCGTCTTCTTGGCGTCGGCGCGGTCGACCCATTCATTTCCCAGCACTTTGCGGCGCTGCGCCATGCCTTTGTCGTAGCGTTCTCTTTCGTCCATGGGATCACCCCAGCAGGAAATCGAGCACAACCTTGGTATAGGCTTGCGGCTGCTCCATGTTGGCGATGTGGGCGGCGTCGATGCTGGCTACCTTGGCGCCCTTGATCTGGCCGGCGATGGCTTCGCCGGCCGTCGGCGGGGTGGCGACATCCTGGCTGCCGACGATCACCAGCGTTGGCGCGCTGATTGCCGGATTGCTGGGGCGGAAATCCATGTCGCGGATCGCCTCGCAGCAGGCGATATAGCCGGCCGGGTCGGTGGCGACGAACATCGCCTTCATCCGCTCCATGGTGTCCGGTGCGCGCTCGCGGAACGGGCCGGTGAACCACCGCTGCATGTTGCCTTCGACCATCTTCTCCAGCCCCTTTTCGCGCACGGTCTTGATGCGCTCTTCCCAGGGGACCTTATCGGGGTAGTAGCTGTGGGTGTTGGAGAGCACCAGCTTCTCCAACCGGTCGGGCGCGTTGGCGCCGAGCCATTGGCCGACCATGCCGCCCATCGACAGGCCGCACCAGTTGGCCTTGGCGATCTTGAGCGTGTCGAGCACCGCCAGCGCGTCGCGGCCGAGCCGCGCCATGGAATAAGGGCCCTGCGGCACGCCGGAACGGCCGTGGCCGCGGCGGTCGTAGCGGATGAGCCGGAAATGCTTGGCGAGCTCGTCCGCCTGGTCGTCCCACATGCTCAGATTGGTGCCGAGCGAGTTCGACAGCATCAGCGCCGGATTATCGCTCGCGCCTTCCACCTCGACATAGATAAGGCAGCCGTCGTCGGAAGTGATGAGCGGCATGAAGGTCCTCCCCTGATTCTTCTTGTCTGTTCGCCTTGTGCGACACACTTAAAGGGCCTGCCGCCGCCCGCAAAGCTCTTTTCAGCGGGCGCGCGAGGGCTTATTGGGGGCCGGCACAGGAGGCGTTTGCCATGGCGATGACGATGACCGGTGAGGTTCAACTGCCTGCGAGCCGCGAGGTGGTGTGGGCCAAGCTCAACGATCCGGAGGTGCTCAAGGCCTGCATCCCGGGCTGCGAAGAGCTCAACAAGACCTCCGACACCGAATTCCAGGCCATCGCCACCACCAAGATCGGGCCGGTGAAGGCGCGCTTCAAAGGCAAGGTCCATCTCACCGACCTCGACCCGCCCAGCGGCTACAAGATTTCCGGCGAGGGCGACGGCGGCGTGGCCGGTTTCGCCAAGGGCGGGGCCACGGTTTCGCTGAGTGAAAAGGACGGCGGTACCCTGCTGACCTACAATGTGGAGGCGCAGATCGGCGGCAAGCTGGCACAATTGGGCCAGCGGCTGGTCAACGGCGCCGCCAAGAAGATCGCCGACGATTTCTTCAAGAGCTTTGCCGCGCAGGTTGCGCCGGCCACTGCATAGCACCGAAAGGTAGCCGGCCGCTCCGGGCTGGAAGGCCGCATCTCCCGCAAAAGTGCGCGCTTGGCCAAGATTCTTGGCTGGCCGGCGCGCTTTGCGCCGCTTTCGCCTATGGACTCCCTTGACCCGGCCTATCGCCGGGGTTCAAAGTTATTCTTGTTCCAAGGCGTATCCGGATCGAAATCGCGTCGATTTCGCAGCCGAGTCGCCGCCGCCCGCGACGGGTGACGGGATAAAGAGGGCATTTTGCCCCGAATATGGGAGGAAGGTCATGCCTGCCGTATCCATGACGGTGAACGGCAAAGCCGTCACCGGTGAGGTGGAAGCGCGCACCTTGTTGGTCCAATTCCTGCGGGAAAACTTGAGGCTTACGGGCACCCATGTCGGCTGCGACACGTCGCAGTGCGGCGCCTGCGTGGTCCACATCGACGGCATCGCCGCCAAGGCCTGCACCACCCTCGCGCTGCAATGTGAGGGTGCCTCGATCACTACCATTGAGGGTTTGTCGGAGCCGGGCGGGGCCTTGCATCCCATGCAGGAGGCGTTCCGCGAGAATCACGGCCTGCAATGCGGCTATTGCACGCCGGGCATGATCATGGCCGCGCTCGATATCGTGCGCCGCAAGGGTCACGATCTCGACGAGCACACTATCCGCGAGCAGCTCGACGGCAATATCTGCCGTTGCACCGGCTACCACAACATCGTCAAGGCGATCGCGGCGGGCGCGAAAGCTATGGCTAAGGGAGGACCGTCACAGCAAGCGGCCGAGTAGCGCATGATCCGAAAAGTGTCGGATGAGATCATGCGCCGACAGACGCGTCTTCAATAATCAATCATAGGGAGGAGACCGCCATGAGCGCGACCGGTATCGGCGCGGCGGTGCGCCGGAAGGAAGACATCCGCTTTATCACGGGCAAGGGGCAATACACCGATGATATGAGCCGGCCGGGCGAGACCCGCGCCGTGTTCGTGCGCTCTCCGCACGCGCGTGCCAAGATCAAGAGCATTGACGTCAGCGAAGCCAAGAAGATACCCGGCGTGATCGACGTGCTCACGGGTGCGCAGCTTGCCGAGGACAAGGTCGGCAATCTGATCTGCGGCTGGATGATCCACTCCAAGGACGGCTCGCCGATGAAGATGGCGCCGCATCCGGCGATTGCCGCCGACACGGCCAATCACGTCGGCGAGCCGGTCGCAGTGGTGATCGCCGAAACGCAGGCCCAGGGGCGCGACGCCGCCGAGAAGGTGAAGGTCGAATACGAGCTGCTGTCGGCGGTGACTGATCCGGCCAAGGCCAAATCGGGCCCGCAGATCCACGAGGTGGCGCCCAACAACACCATCTTCGAATGGGCGATCGGCGACGCCAGCGCGGTGGACGCGGCCTTTGCGGCCGCCAAGCACATCACCAAGCTCGATATCGTCAACAACCGGCTAGTGCCGAACGCGGTTGAGCCGCGCGTGGCGCTGGCCGAATACGATTCCGGCACCAATCACCTGACGCTGTGGAACACGTCGCAGAACCCGCACGTGGCGAGGCTGGTGATCTCCGCTTTCATCGGCATCGCGCCCGAGCACAAGCTGCGGGTGATCGCACCGGATGTGGGCGGCGGTTTCGGCTCCAAAATCTTCATTTATCCCGAGGAGGTCGTCTGCCTGTGGGCGGCGCGCAAGGTAAACCGGCCGGTGAAGTGGACGGCGGAGCGTTCGGAATCCTTCCTCACGGACGCGCACGGCCGCGACCATGTCACCCATGCCGAGCTCGCGCTCGACGAGCAGGGCAAGATGCTGGCGCTGCGCGCACACACCATCGCCAATCTCGGCGCCTATATGTCGACCTTCTCCTCGGCGGTCCCGACCTATCTCTACGCGACGCTGCTGTCGGGTCAGTACGACATCCCGCAGATCTATTGCGAGGTGGACGCGGTCTACACCAACACCGTGTGGGTCGATGCCGTCCGCGGTGCCGGGCGGCCGGAGGCCTGTTTTTTGATCGAGCGGCTGGTGGAAGTGGCGGCGCGGCAGATGGGCATGGATCCGGTCGATCTGCGCAAGCGGAACTTCATCAAGAACTTCCCGCACCAGACGCCGGTGATTATGGCCTACGACGCTGGCGACTACAACGCCTCGCTCAAGAAGGCGATGGAGCTCGCCGACGTGAAGGGCTTCAACAAGCGCAAGCGCGAGGCGGCCCGTCACGGCAAGCTCAGGGGGCTGGGCTATTCCGCCTATATCGAGGCTTGCGGTATCGCGCCGAGCCAGGCGGTCGGCTCCCTCGGCGCCGGCGTCGGCCTGTGGGAGAGCGCCGAGGTGCGCGTCAACCCGACCGGCGACGTCGAGGTGCTCACCGGCTGTCACGCCCATGGCCAGGGCCATGAGACGACCTTCGCCCAGCTCGTTTCGGAGCGCCTCGGCATTCCGTTCGAGAGCGTGTCGATCGTGCACGGCGACACTGACAAGGTGCAGTTCGGCATGGGCACTTACGGCTCGCGCTCGGGCGCGGTCGGCATGTCGGCGATCGTCAAGGCGCTCGACAAGGTTGAGGCCAAGGCCAAGAAGGTCGCCGCCCACATGCTGGAGGCGGCGGAAGGCGACATCGAGTTCAAGGACGGCAAGTTCACCGTCGCCGGCACCGACAAGTCGGCCGCCTTCGGCGAGGTCGCCTTGAACGCCTATATCGCGCACAAGTTCTCCGGTCAGGAACTGGAGCCGGGGCTGAAGGAGACCTCCTTCTACGACCCGACCAACTTCACCTTCCCGGCCGGCTGCCACATCTGCGAGGTCGAGGTGGACGCCGAGACCGGCAAGACTGAGATCGTCAACTGGACCGCGGTCGACGACTTCGGCACCGTGATCAATCCGATGATCGTGGAAGGACAGGTGCATGGCGGCGTCGCTCATGGCATCGGCCAGGCGCTGCTCGAACACGCGGTCTACGACAAGGAAGGCCAGCTCGTGGCCGGCTCTTACATGGACTACGCCATGCCGCATGCCCATGACCTGCCATCATTGATCGTCGGCCTGACCGAGACCAGGGCCCCGTCCAACCCGCTCGGCATCAAGGGCTGCGGCGAGGCCGGCGCGATCGCCGCGCCCGCCGCCGTGATCAATGCCATCACCGACGCCATCGGCACCGAACATATCGCCATGCCGGCCACCCCAAACAAGGTGTGGCAGGCTCTGCAAAGCGTGCAGTCCGCGAGCCAGGCGGCCGAATAACGGGAGATAACGATGTATGATTTCACCTTCCATCGTCCGACCACGGTCCGCCAGGCGGCCGGTCTACTGGCGCGTAATCCGGACGGCAAGCTGCTGGCCGGAGGGCATTCGCTGTTGCCGGTGATGAAGCAGCGCTTGGCGCAGCCCTCGGCGCTGATCGACTTGTCGCTGGTCGAAGGCATGAACGGTGTCGAGCAGAAGGGCCGCTCGGTGGTGATCGGTGCCATGACCCGGCACGCCGACGCGGCCAGCTCGCCGGTGCTGCGGCAGGCGCTGCCGGGGCTCGCCATGGTGCCCGACTCGATCGGCGATCCGCAGGTGCGCAACCGCGGCACGTTGGGCGGCTCGGTCGCCAACAACGACCCCAATGCCGACTATCCGGCGGCCTGTCTCGGCCTCGGCGCCACCATCATCACCAACAAGCGGCGCATCGCGGCTGACGACTTCTTCACCGGCATGTTCTCGACCGCCCTGGAGGACGGCGAGATCATCACCAAGGTGAGCTTCCCGATCGCCAAGAAGGCGGCCTACGAGAAGTTCAAGCATCCGGCCTCCGGTTTCGCGCTGGTCGGCGTGTTCGTGTCCAAGCGCGGCTCCGACATCCGCGTGGCGGTGACCGGCGCCGGCGCCGACGGCGTGTTCCGGGTCAAATCGTTCGAGGAGGCGCTGAAGAAGCGCTTCGCGGCGAAGTCGCTCGAGGGCATGACCATCCCCGCCACCGGCATGAATTCGGACATCCACGCCTCCCCCGAATACCGCGCGCACCTGGTCGGCGTGCTGGCGCGCCGCGCGGTGGCCAAGGCGACGGCCTAAAGAGCCGGAGCCGAAGCAGAGGATTGCGAGCGTTACCCTGAGGGGCGGCATCGAGCCGCCCCTTTTCGGATTCTCCTCACGGCGAGAGCAGCAGGCGCGTGCCCGGGTCGCGAAAAGGCTTCGTCTCGAGCGGCGCGCTCGTCCTCGCCGCCGGCTTCCTCGTGCTGTTCATCGGCGGCGGCGCCCGCTTCACAGTCGGCCTGACGCTGAAGCCGATGGTTGACGATCTCGGCTGGGCCCGCAGCCAGCTCGGCCTTGCGGTCGCGCTCTATCAGGTGGTGTCGGCCGTAGCCATGTTCGCCGCCGGTCGGCTCGCCGACCGTGCCGGCCCGCGGCTGGTGCTGTGCGGCGGCGTGCTGGTGAGCGCCGTCGGCATCGGCCTGATGGGCACGGTCACGCAGCCCTGGCACGCGCTCGCGCTTTACGGCGTGGTTTTCGCCGTCGGCAGCGGCGCGGCCTCGCTGATCCCGGTCGGGGTCATGGTCACGCGCGCCTT
>JARRNI010000208.1:0-7127 GCA_037385125.1 Pseudolabrys sp. | reverse complement strand
TGTCGAGACCGATTGTCGTGATCGTTTGCATGAATAGCTCCTCCGAATCGTGGGAGCCTCAGCAGCCCCCACATCCATGGCACTAACGTGCCGGGTGGAGGAGCCGTCCACAGCATCAAGAGCGGAAACGATCCATTCCATAGCCGTCGTCGCGTCTAACGCAGCGCGCATGCAAAAAGCCCGGCGTCGCCGCCGGGGCTTTCCGTGTCTTGGCTGAAGCGCCTTGAGGCTTACGCCGCCTCTTCCTCGGCCGGCTCGTCGTTGACGGCCTCGTCGGCCGGCTTGGGGCCGCGGCGCGGGCCCTTGGCGAGCGCTGCCTCGATCTCCTTTACCGCCTCGGTCTCGGTGATCTTCTGCACCGCCGAGATCTCGCGCGACAGCCGGTCGAGCGCGGCCTCGTAAAGCTGGCGCTCCGAATAGGACTGCTCCGGCTGGGTCTCCGAGCGGTAGAGGTCGCGCACCACCTCGGCGATGGCGACGATGTCGCCGGAATTGATCTTGGCCTCGTATTCTTGCGCCCGGCGAGACCACATGGTGCGCTTGATGCGCGCGCGACCTTTGAGCGTGTCGAGCGCCTTCTTGACCAGCGGCGGCTCCGCCAGCTTGCGCATGCCGACCGTCGCGATCTTGGCGGTCGGGACCCGCAGGGTCATCTTGTCCTTGATGAAATTGATCACGAACAGCTCGAGCTTGGCCCCGGCGATTTCCTGTTCCTCGATGGCCATGATCTGGCCGACCCCGTGGGCGGGGTAGACGATGAACTCGTTGGTCTTGAAGCCTTGTCGTTGGGTCGTCTTCTTATTGGTGGTAGCCATTCCGGGCTGAACTCCTTGACCGGCCCCCTTGCGGCTGCCGGCAGTTTTGGCTGCGGAAGCCCCACGGCGGGCGGCGCCGCGCGAGGCATGGGTGGTCCGCCGCGCGGCGGCAGACTTTTTGTCCTTCCGGCCGGAGCCGGCGGATGCTTTCTTCGACTTTTGACGCGTTTTTCCTGCCACTGCTTGACGCGTGGGTCGCACGCCCTCTTAGCCAAGACCTTTGGAAGCAGCCGCGAAAAATAATGCTCCCAAGTGGGGGAGCGCTCCGGCGGCGGGATCCTTTATTTTTTATATATAGCACGTTTTTGGCCAAAATCAAAGCCTTATGGCGACGCAAAAACGCCATTCCCCGACAAAAATTCGGCAATTTTCGGCCGATCGGTTAATTTGCGGCAGCCTCGGCGGTAGCCCGCATCGCCGGCCGGTAGCAGGGTCCTCCGGCGACTAATCGCCGGTTCCCGGATTGGCCGAGAAGAACTTCTTGAACTTGTCGGGAACCCCGTCCCAGTCCTTGGCGTCGGGCGGCGGGTCCTTCTTGGTGGTGATGTTGGGCCAGGATTTGGCGTATTCCGCGTTCACTTCCAGCCACTTCTCCAGGCCAGGCTCGGTGTCCGGCTTGATCGCCTCGGCCGGGCATTCCGGCTCGCAGACGCCGCAGTCGATGCATTCATCCGGGTGGATGACCAGCATATTCTCGCCTTCGTAAAAGCAGTCCACCGGACACACTTCCACGCAGTCCAAGTATTTGCACTTGATGCAGTTTTCGACGACGAGGTAGGTCATCCAACACTCCGGACGGTAACTGCGGGCAGCGCTGCCTATCGCATCGGCAAATAAGGCGCAAGCGCCGCCGGTTCTACCTGGTCTGCGCCTATGTCGCGCCCGATTGCGGGGGGAACCCTAACCCGAATCGGCGGTCAGTTCCCGGTAGAGCGCGCGGCCCACGCTGGCGTCTCCCCGCCGCGCGCAGAAGCCTTCCACCCGCAGCACGCGCACCGCGCGGTCGAACGCCACGGTCACCACGTCGCCGCGCGCCACCTTCTGGCTGGGTGGTGCCGACGCGCCTGCCGTTAAGCCGCACGAAGCCCGCCTCGACCAGCGCGGCGGCGGCGCTGCGCGTGCGCACCGTGCGCGCGTGCCACAGCCATTTTTCGATGCGTTGGCGGGTGAGGCTGTCCGGCGTCACCGCGGGCAAGGCTCAAGACGGCTCTTTGCCGTCCTGCTCGAGCTGCTGCTTGAGCGCAGCCAGCTTGGCGAAAGGCGAATTGGGATCCGGCTCCTTGTTGCGGCGGTCGCCGCCGGAGCCGTAGGGTCGAGCGTAGTACTGCTCGCGCTCGGCGCGGCCGGGACCGTCATCGCGGCGCCGGCGCGGCCGGTCGCGACGGGGCCCGCGCTCCTCGCGATCACCGCGCTCGGCCCGCTTGTTCTCGCGTTCCCTGCGCTGCCGGTGTTCGTGGCGATCCTGCCGTGCCTGCCGGTCGGCGCGCTCACCCCGCTCCTGCCGCGGCGGCCGGGCGGCTTCGCCACCGGCAGCGGGCGCCTCCGTTGTGGTGGCCTCCCCAGTTTCCGCGGATGTGGCGGCCCGCTTCGACCGCGGACGGCGCGGATGATGCGGCCGACGCTCGGAGCGACCACCCGGCCGCCAGACCTCGATGAAGGCGGGTTCTTCCGCAGCCGGCTTTTCTGCGGCGGTAGCTTCCGCCATCGGCTCGGCAGCGGCCTCCGCCGTCGGCATTTCGGCGCCGGCTTCCGCAGCGGGAACCTCGGGAGAAGGCTCCACGGCAGTCGCTTCCGGCTCGGCCGCCAGCTGCTCGCCGGCCGACTGCATGATTTCGGCATCCAGCAGCAGCGGCGCGGGCGGTTCGGCAGCAGGCTCGGCCGGTGCTTCCGGCGGCGAGATTTCAGCAACGGCTTGCGCAGCTTCCGGCTGCGCTTCCGCCTCGGGTGCGGCCGGCGCGACTTCGGCAGCTTCCGCCTGCGCTTCCGCTGCCGGCGCAGCTTCCGCTTCGGAAGCCGGCTCCGCCGGCTTGCTCTCGGTAGCCTCCGTCGCTTCTGCCTCCGGCGGCTTGGTCTCCGCCGCTTCCGGCGGTTTGGGCCGTCGCTCCATGCGGTAGCCGAGCGAGCGCAGGATGGACGCGAAGTCCTCGCCCGATGCGCCGGTCAGCGAGGTCATCGCCCCGGTCACCGTGAACGACCGGCCGTCGACGGCGCCGTCCGGCTTCGGCGTCTCCGTGCGCGTCTCCGTGCCCTCGCGCCAAGACAATGCCGGGCGGATCAGATCGGCGAGCCGCTCCAATATGTCGACGCGCACAGCGCGCTCGCCGCACACCCGATAGCCGGCGGTGCGGTAGAGCGCCTTCGGCGTGTCCTTGTTCACCGGAATGGAGGTGCGGCCGCTGGCGGCCAGATGCAACAGTTCGTCGACACCCTTGGCGTCCGGGCTCTCGTGCTTGAGCGCCCAGAGCTGGGTGGCCAGCGCGCGCGGCGCAGGCTTGAGCAGCGCGGGCAGGTAGATGTGATAGGCGCCGAAGCGCACGCCGTATTTGCGCAGCGTGGCGCGCGCCGGCTGGTCGAGACCCTTGACCTCGTCCGACACCTTCTGCCGCTCCAGAACACCGAGCGCCTCGACGAGCTGGAACGCCACCCCACGCGCCATGCCGGTGACGTCGTCGGCGGCGGCCAGCGAGAACAGCGGCGCCAACAGCTTCTCGATATGGTTCTTGAGCCAGAGATCGAGCCGCGTCTGCACCATATCGCGCGCGGGGCCCGTCAGGTGCTCGTCGGCGATGATGCGCAGGCGCGGGCGCAGCGCGTCGTCGCCCGCGGTCAGCTTGGCGACCAGATCGCCCATCCAGCGCACGGCAACGTCGGCGGCAAGCACGATCTGATCGTTAGGGGCGTGCGACAGCCGCGTAGCGCGCGCCTCGATCTCGCCGGCCAGCACCTTCTGCGCCGCCGCGTTGAGCGCCTTGGCATCGGAGCCTGCGTCCGCAGCCTCGGGCGCGAACATGAATCCGTCGAGCCGGCCGATTACATGGCCTTCAACGGTGACTTCGCCCGCTTTTCCGATTTCGGTTTCCAGCATCGCGTTCTCTCGTAGCCGCCGCATCAACACGCTGGTGCGGCGGTCCACGAAGCGTTCGGTAAGCCGCTCGTGCAGCGCATCGGACAGCTTGTCCTCCACCGCGCGGGCGACGCCTTGCCAATGCTCCGGGTCGGCGAGCCAATCCGGCCGATTGGCAACGAACGTCCAAGTTCTGACATGCGCGATCCGGTTGGAGAGAGTGTCGATGTCGCCCTCGGTTCGGTCGGCCTGGGCAACCTGGCGAGCGAACCAATCCGTCGGGATGTTACCCTCTCGCGTCAGAAATCCATAGAGGGTCACCACCAATTCCGCATGGGTGGCCGGCGCGATCTTGCGGTAGTCCGGGACCTGGCAGGCGTCCCACAACCGCTCGATGTCGGCCGGCTTCCGCGCCAGCGCCCGCACCTCCTCGTCGCGCGCCGCGTGCTCCAGCACCAGAACGTCTTCTCCGATCGGCGCACGCGTGAGTCCTGCCTCCGTCGGCGTGGCCGCGAGCGACGCCTGCAACGCTCCGATCGAGGAGAATTCGAGCGCCGAATTGCGCCATTGCAGCACGCGGATCGGATCGAACGAATGACTCTCCAACGCCTGCACCAGTTCGGGCTCGAATGGATCGCAACGCCCCGTCGTGCCGAACGTTCCGTCACGGGTGGCGCGGCCGGCGCGGCCGGCGATCTGCGCGAGCTCGGCGGGGTTGAGGCGGCGGAACTGATAGCCGTCGAACTTCCGGTCGCTGGCAAAGGCGACATGGTCGACGTCGAGATTGAGCCCCATGCCGATGGCATCGGTCGCCACCAGATAATCGACGTCGCCGTTCTGGTAGAGTGCGACCTGCGCATTGCGCGTGCGTGGGGACAGCGCGCCCAGCACCACCGCGGCGCCGCCGCGCTGGCGGCGGATCAATTCGGCGATGGCATAGACTTCCTCCGCCGAGAAGGCGACCACCGCCGAGCGCGACGGCAGCCGCGTCAGCTTCTTCTCGCCGGCGTAAGTGAGCATGGACAGCCGCGGCCGACTGATGATGTGCGCCCCGGGCAAGAGCTTCTCCACCATGGGCCGCATGGTCGCGGCGCCCAGCACCAGCGTCTCCTCGCGGGCGCGGCGGTTGAGGATGCGGTCGGTGAAGACGTGACCGCGATCGAGGTCGGCGCCGAGTTGGACCTCGTCGATCGCGAGGAAGGCGACATCGAGGTCGCGCGGCATGGCCTCGACCGTGCACACCCAGTAGCGCGGGTTGGCCGGCTTGATCTTCTCCTCGCCGGTGATCAGCGCCACGCTGTCGGCGCCAGCGCGGTCGGCCACCTTGTTATAGACCTCGCGCGCCAACAGCCGCAGCGGCAGGCCGATCATGCCGGTGGAATGCGCCAGCATGCGCTCGATGGCGAGATGGGTCTTGCCGGTGTTGGTGGGCCCGAGCACGGCCGTTACGCCGGCGCCGCGGGTGCGCGCGCCTCGGGCTTGCTGCGGGGAGAAGGTGAGGGTCATTACGCTTCTACTCTTTACCGATCACGGCCGGATTTGTCCGGGCCCGCCGCGCCTTTTTTATTCGTCCACGAGCGAGCGGGGTCGCCGCCCGGCGCTTCCGCCGCACAGGCGGCGCCGCGCGCCTGTCGGCCGGGCACGACGGTGAATTGGGCTTTCTGTATCACAATGTGACGACACTCGTGGGCGGCCCCGCGCCCAGTTAAGCTTTAGAACGAGTCTGGAACGAACCGCGCCCGAATCACTGACTCGGGGCCTGTATGGATTCGTTCACGGCGATATCTGGCGAGCCCAGCCTGCCGGGCCACAAGATCGAGTAACGGCACGGCGATTACGGGTCCTTTCGCCCCCTCCAAACGTTAACAGCCCGACGGATTCGACTCCGGCCGAAGAGTCAAGGCCTGTCCGGTCAGCGCCTCTTCCGCCCTTTGGCCGAGGCGCCGGTGGTCGGGTTGGCGGAGGCCACGAACTCGGTCGCCTCCATCACCGCCTCGCCGATCGGGGTCGGTCCCTGCGCCCGGAACGGCACCAGCACGCGGGTGCCGGCGATCGGGGCCAGCCAGATCTCCATGTCGCGCTGCTTCTTGAGGTATCTAATGGTCACGCGCGACGGAATGTAGCCGCCGATGGGCGAAAAATAGACCGCGCAAACAACCACCGGGCCGGCATAGCCCTTGTCCGCCTTCACCTCGTCCATGCGCTTGAAAGCGAGATTGAGGTCGTAGCGGATGCGGCCGTCGAAGATCGGCAGGGTGCGCTGGCAGGCGTCGGGGACCAGCGGGCTGCCGGCGCCGGGCACATGGATCAGCGAGGCGGTCATAGGGTCGAGCACGCCGTGACGCTGCTCGGCGGTCACGGGCAGGCGCTCTTTGTTGTGGCCGGGCGGCGGATCGGCCTTGAAATCCTTGACGTCGCCGTGGTCGACGACCACACGCACTTCGTCGGTCTTGCGGCGGCTCTCGATGGTAGAGGCGTAGACCGAGTGAAGCGGCCGCCCGTCATGCAGCGTGCCGCGGGAGGCGCTGGTGCCCTCGCCCTTGGTCAGGACCCGCATCAGGCCCGTGGTGATGCCGCTGGCGGCCGCGCTGAAATGGCTGCCGTTGATATCGACCACCCAATTGCCCTTGCCGATCTGGATGCCGGCGAGCGTCACCACGTAACGGGCCTCCAGGCGTCCTTGCGCCAGAGCAGGCGCGGCCGCCAACAGGCAGGGCGCCAGCAGCGCGAACCGCAAGGATCGAGGGACCAGGCGCAGGGCCAGCATGAGCCTCCATTCTCGCCGGCTCGGGGCCGGTTCCGGGGCATCGGGCGCGTTTTATGTCGGGCGGGGCGCGGGCGCCGCAAGAGCCCGCCGGCCTCCTCCGGCAGGGCGCCCACAGGAATGAGGGCGCTTCGGTGCGGAATTCTGGTCGGCGCGGAATAAGTCTATTCTGTGTTCGACGCGGCCTGCGGGGGGCCGGGAAAGCCCCGTCCGCCGCATGCTTGACGCTCCCTGCCCCGCTCTCTATACGTCCCCGACTTCCGGACTATATAGGGCCTGGCGGCGCCGTTTGGGCGCCGGCGCTTTTTTCGAGGGTTGAGCCATGTCACGGCGTTGCGAGCTGACCGGCAAGAAGCCGCTGGTCGGCCACAAAGTGAGCCATTCCAACATCAAGACCAAGCGGCGGTACCTACCGAACCTGCGAAACGTCACGCAGATCTCCGACACGCTGGGCCGCAGCGTGCGCGTGCGCGTGTCGGCCAAT
>JARRNI010000207.1:0-7154 GCA_037385125.1 Pseudolabrys sp. | reverse complement strand
ATGATCCAGGTTGGCGCTTTCGACATCGAGAAGGACGCCAAGGAGCGGCTGACGCTGGCCAAGAGCAGGGCCAAGGCCGAGCTCGGCGGCGCCGCGCCTTTCACCGAGCCGGTCCCCAAGGGTTCAAAGACGCTCTACCGCGCGCGCTTTGCCGGCCTCGACAAGTCGCAAGCCGCCTCCGCCTGCAAGCACCTCAAGCGCAGCGATATTCCCTGCATGGTGCTGAAAAACTAACCAAGGCGTGAGACGCATCACGCGCAAGAACAACAAAAACAACAAAGTCCGATAGCAGGAAGACGCCGAATAAGCGGGAGCCGCACCGGTCGTGTTCTGTGCGGAGTACCTCAGCGATGGCGGCGAAGAAGGATTTCCTTGGCTTCATTGATGCGGGCGGCGAGATACGTCGTCCCCCCTTGGTCGGGATGGAATTTCTTCATCAGCGTTCGGTGCGCGGCGGCAATGGCGTCGGCGCCCGCGCCGGGCTCCAGGCCAAGGATCTGATAGGCCTCCTGTTCCGTCATTTTGCCGCTGGACGCAGCAGCCCGCCCCGCTGCCGCGTCACCCTGCGCGTGTTCACGCCAGCCGGCGTCTCGGCGGTCAAGATACGCCATCAATAGCGCGCGGCTTTGGTCGTCGATCTCGCCCAAGAGACCTGCGAGGGTCTTCACGTCGAGGCGATCGAGATCGGCGCCCTGGAAGCGGCCGGCCAGGATGCGGCCGCGCATGGCGCCGCTGTCATGGTCGAGCTCCATCTCCAGATAGGGCGAGCGCACGCGCGAAGCGCTGCCGCTCGCCTTGTTGGCGCGCTGGGAAAAGCCGGCCGGGCCGAACGGCAACCAGCCGAGCAAGCCGAGCCCGAAGGCGCCGAGCGGCAGCGCGACCTCGAGCTCACCACGCGCGCCCAGGAAGGCGGCGAAGGCGAGCGACAGGATGCCGCCGGCGGCCTTCATCACCCGGGCGCCGATTTTCGGATCGACCTTGGAAATGACGTTGAGCGCCCAGAGGGCGATCACCAGCACCGCGATGCCGAGGAAAAGCGGCATGTCTATTTGAGCTGCGCCAGAAGCACGCGCGCACCGTCCGACTGGCGCGCCGACAGCGCGGCGAGCGCCTGCTTGCCGCCGGCGGCGTAAGCCGCGACCGCGCGCAGCAATTCGCTTAGTTGCGAAGCCGCCCCGACATCGAAGCAGCAATAGGCGCCACCCGACAACCGGGCGATCTCACGAAAGGCATTCTCGGCCACCGGATCGTAGCCCTCCTGGAACATGAAGGCCGGCACGCCGACCAGGCCTAGCTCCCCGGCAATGCTGCACAGATCGTCGATCGCCTCCTCCATGGCGTCGCCGACGAAGACCAGCGCCTGCACCCGCTCACGGCCGTTTTCCTGGCGGGCATGATTGAGCACCTTGCCGATCTGGGTATGGCCGCCCACGCAGTGGATGCGGCCCATGAGTTGGGCCAGCTTGTCGCTGGCGGCCACCCAGCCGGAGGCGCGGCATTCATTGAGCCCGCGGAAATAGATGAGCTGGATGTCGAGGCCGCCAACGCCCGCGGCCTCGCGGAACATGTCGGCCTGCAGCGCGCAGGCCGTGTCCCAGGTCGGCTGCCGGCTCATGGTGGCGTCGAGCGCGAAGATGAGACGCCCTCGCTTTTCCGCCGCAGCGGCGGGCCCGAGCGAGCGCACATGCTCGAGAAAAGCATCGATCTCGGCGCGCGAGGAGGACGGCGTGAGGGGCTGGGAATGGTCTTTGGTCATAAAATAATTATACCAATTCGCGCCTTAGCTCGTCATGGCCGGGCTCGTCCCAGCCACACATTCCTTGTTCGCAGATGTAAAGACGTCGATGCCCGGCACAAGGCTTATGCGCGGGCCGCCCGAAGGCCGGACCCGAGTGCCGGGCATGACGGCGGAGAGGAAGTGCAGAATGCGGCTAGCCGATGAGGTCGTGGACCTGCAGCGGCTGGTCCATGACCGAGTACCATTCGGCGCGGGCGGCGGCGCGGCGCCTGCCGTTCTCGCACAGCGGCAGGTGCAGCGTGTTGAGCAGGGCGATCACTTCCTCGCGCGCGGTGAGGTGCGACATGTTGGGCCGCGTGCCGAGTGTCATCTCGTCGAGGTCGTCGAGGGCGGCCAGCCCGCGCGGGAAGAATTCGCGGTACACCACACGCTCGGCGAAGCCCTCCACGCAGCGGAAGCTCATGCGCTTGGCAAGGGCGGCCAGGCCCTCGCCCACCAGGCGCTTGTTGCGCGAGCCCAGCGCGGACAGCCGGTTGCGCACCACGATCCAGTCGGTGAGCCGGCCGTCGACCAGGCGGCGCTGGCGGCGCGCCTCGCGCACCATCAAGGCGTAATGGCTTTCGCCGGTGACCGCGAAATTGGTGGGATCGAGGGTGGCCAGCACGTCGAAGTCGAGGAAACTATCGTTGAGCGGCGTCACCAGCGTGTCGGCCATGGAATGGGCGAGCCGCATCAGATAAGTGTCGGCGCCCGGCGTGTCGATCACCACGACGTCGTGGCTGTGCTCGATGGCGCCGATGGCCTGGGAGAAGCTGGCAAACTCCTTCGTTTCGTTGGCCTCGACCGAGCCGCCCTCGGCACGCTCGATGCGGTAATGGGTCGGCATCTCCAGCTTGACGCGGGTGCGCTCGGCCCAGGCGCCGCGGTTCTCGATGTAATGGGTAAAGCTCTGCTGTCGCGAGTCGAGATCGATGGTGGCGACACGCTGGCCCGCCTTGAGCAGGGCGACGGCGATGTGCAGGGCGGTGGTGGATTTGCCCGAGCCGCCTTTTTCGTTGCCGAGCACGACGACATGCGCGGACCGCGGGGTTTCCTCGATCGGCTGGACCAACATGGAACGCGCCCCTTCGACCGTCAATTCCGGGATACTATCGTTTTTTCGTCAAGTCGTTCAACTTTTAACTATCGGGCCGCGTGGCGCGATTGATGCCGCTTTGCTAGGTCCAGGCCCGGAAACCGCCGGACAGGAGCGCCCCGATCATGGCCAAGCGCCCACACGTCAAGCGTAGCCTTTCCACGCTGCGGCGCGGCGTCGATCCGTTCCGCGCGGCCGGCGAAAAGATCGCGCTGGTGCCGACCATGGGCGCGCTGCATGCCGGCCACATGGCGCTGATCGCCGAGGCGCGCCGGCGCGCGCCTCGTGTGGTGGTATCGATCTTCGTCAACCCGACCCAGTTCGCGCCGCACGAGGACTTTGCCAGCTATCCGCGCCGCTTCGCCGCCGACCTTGCGGCACTGGCCGCGGCCAAGGTCGACCTAGTCTGGGCGCCGACGGCGGACGTCATGTATCCGCAAGGCTTCGCCACCCGCATCACGCCGGGAGGCGCCGCCCTGGCCGGACTGGAGGACCGATTCCGCCCGCATTTCTTCGGCGGCGTGGCGACCGTCGTCGCCAAGCTCTTCCTGCAGACCCGGCCCGACTTCGCCCTGTTCGGCGAGAAGGACTACCAGCAACTGCGCATCATCACCCAGATGGCCAAGGATCTCGACCTCGCGCTCAAGGTGGTCGGAGTCAGAACCGTGCGCAAGAAGGACGGGCTCGCGCTGTCCTCGCGCAACAGCTATCTCGACGCCGCCGAGCGCGCCGCGGCGCCGGTGCTCTACCGGGTGTTGCGGCAAAGCGCCGGGCGCATCCGTCAGGGCGAACCGATCGCGCGGGTGCTGGCCGCCGGCCGCAGGGAGATCTCCCGCGCCGGCTTCGCGCTCGACTATCTGGAAGCGCGCCATGCGCTGACCCTGCAACCAGTCCGGTCGCGAAAGGACGGGCCGATCCGGCTGCTGGTGGCGGCGAAGATCGGCAAGACGCGGTTGATCGATAACGTGGGGGTGTAATCTCGCTCTCACTGCCCGCGGCTGTCATTGCCCGCGAAAGCGGGCAATCCAGTAATCCCTGCATTCCTTGCGTTTACTGGGTCCTCGCTTTCGCGGGGACGACAGCGGAGGACTGGCGACCGCGGAGGCGGACTACAACAACCCCAGCTCCTGCAGCTCACGCCGCATCTTTTCCGGCATGCGGGCGGCGCCGGGCGCGGCGCGCGCGAGATCGCGCGGCGCGTCCTTGGCCTCCAGATAGCGCCAGCCCTGGAAGGCGGCGCGCGGGCGCGGCTCGACCAGGGTGATCTTGCCGTCGAGCACGATCTGGCAGCGCTTGATGCCGTCCTTGCCGGTGGTCGGGCGGATGTCGAGGATGCGCTCGCGGCAGGCGATCTGGCCGCGGATCACCCAATAGAGCGAGCCGCCTTCGGTGAGCTCGTCGGCGCGCTTGGGGAACATGCGGGTGGTATGAATGTGCTCCGGCTTCTGCCGGCGCTTTTTCTTCTCCTTGAGCTTCTGCTTGATCCAGTCTTCCAGGTCCGCGACCGAGTCGCAGCCGACGCAGAGCTTGACGAGGTGAAGCGGCATTACGGAACTTCCGAACGGAAAGGCAGGCTCGAAAACGAGCCCCCTGCATAGCGCACGCGCGTCGGCGCCGGAAGCGGCCGAGCGAAGTTGTTCACGGGGCGGTGCGACTGCAAGCGTTCGGCCGCGGCATGGCCAACGCTAATGCGCGGCGTGGCGCGTTTGATCCTTGCCGGTAGGGCCAACGCCGGCCGCCGCCGTCACATAGCGTATCAGTTCGCGCTCATGCGCCAAGATGACCGTGAAGTGGTTTTCGTAGCCGGTGGGGACGATATTGATCGAGCGCTGCACGTTCGGAGGCACCTTCAGCTCGGTCCACGGCGCCAGCGTCACCAGCAGCCGGACGGGAATGCTGGCATTGTCGAGCCTGGCCGCCATGGCCCTGGCGGCCGCGCCCCCCGCCGAATGGCCGACAATGATGATCGGATGCCCGGCCTTGTATGCGCGGATCGCTTGCCGGTGAGCGTCTCCCATCCGGTATAGCTGCCAATGGTTGTGGGAATTCCGCGCTTCTTCATCTTGGCGCCGAATTCGCGCAGCCCCGGCGACATGTCGCCGAAGCCCAGCATCACGAAAAGATGCGCTTTTGGACCCGGCTTCGACTGGGCAAAACCCGGGACGGGCGACCCGAGCCAGGCCGAGGCTATCAGGGCTACCGCAACGGCGCACCGCCGCGGGCCCGGCCGACCGAGACCAAGAACCATCGAAATCCCCCGCCCCACCGCGATCGAGCAATTTCACTGGAAAGCCGCCCGCGGCGCAAGACCGCGACAGGCGGCAGGGTGCCGCCGGCCGGCGCATCCCTTTCGACCCCTATTGCAAATTCGCTGGCATGCCCGATGATGGGCTTCGAACCGTGCCCAAAGGGGGAAGACATGAAGAAATTCGCGCTGTTGCTTGCCGTCGCGGCCCTTGCCGCCACGCCCGCGGCCGCCGCCAGCAAGCACAAGAGAGCCAAGCAGCAGGAGAGCGTGTTCGCCAAGCAGACCGCGAATACACTGCGCATCCTGCGCGACGGCGCGCCGCTGGTGCTGCCGAGCTGGGCGCTGCCGGTCTATTTCGGCATGGGCATGGACACGACGCAGAAGAGAAAGAAGCATAAGAGGTAGAAGCGGGCTATACGTTCCGCTTGTGGTGCGGCGCGGCGCGCGCCGGTTTAACCGCGGCGCGCTTGGCGACATGCCTGCGCGTTTCGTCCTATGATGGGCGGACGCCGGGGCAAGCCATGACAGTTTCACAGTCCTTCATCGACGATTTCGATCTGCGGGCGCTGCCCGACGACTTCTATCGCGATCCCTTCCCCTATTACGACGCGCTGCGCAACGCGGCGCCGGTCAAGCGGCTGCCCGACGACAGCTATTTTCTGACCCGCTTCAAGGACTGCGAGACGGTCTACCGCGACCCGATCGCATTCTCGTCCGATAAGAAGCGGGAGTTCAAGCCGAAATACGGCGACACCCTAGTCTACGAGCATCACACCACCAGCCTGGTGTTCAACGACCCGCCGTTGCACACAAAGGTGCGCAAGCTGATCGTCGGCGCGCTCACGCCGAAGGCGATCGCGCAGATGGAGCCGGGCCTCATCCGGCTGGTCGGGCACCTGCTCGACCGCATGGCGGAGAAGGAGGCGGCCGGCGCAAGCGTCGACCTGATCGAAGACTTCGCCGCCGCCATTCCGGTCGAGATCATCGGCAACCTGCTCGACATTCCGCAGGCCGACCGCGGCCCCTTGCGCGGCTGGTCGCTGAAGATCCTGGGCGCGCTAGAGCCGGCCATCTCGCCCGAGCAACTGGCCGCTACCGATACGGCGGTGCGCGAGTTCATCGACTACCTCGAAGTCCTGGTGGCCGAGCGCAAGCGCCGGCCCGGCGACCCGCAGACCGACGTGCTCACGCGGCTGTTGCAGGGCGAGGTCGAGGGCGAGCGGCTTTCCCACAAGGAACTCTTGCAAAACTGCATCTTCATCCTCAACGCCGGGCACGAGACCACCACCAACCTGATCGCCAATGCGCTGGTGACGCTGGCGCGCTGGCCGCAGGAGAAGCAGCGGCTGATCGCCGATCCCGCGTTGACGCGGACGGCCATCGAGGAAGTCCTGCGCTTCGAAAGCTCCAACCAGCTCGGCAACCGCATCGTCGCGGTGGACACCACCGAGGTGGCGGGCATCGCCATGCCCAAAGGCACGCGCATTACCACCTGCATCGGCGCGGCCAACCGCGACCCGGAGGCGTTCGAGCGGCCCAACGTGTTCGACATTACGCGCACGCCCAACAAGCATTTGGCGTTTGCCAGCGGGCCGCATCTGTGCGCCGGACTGACGCTGGCACGGCTGGAGGGACGCGTGGCGCTAAAGCTGTTCCTCAAGCGCTTTCCGCACTACGCACTCGAAGGCGAGCCGAAGCGCTCCCGGCGCGCCCGCTTTCGTGGCTTCAACCGCGTGGCGGTGAAGCTGGGTGCGGCGAAGTCCAGTTAGGCGTCTCGCTCACGGGACGGCGCTCGTTCCCGCGAACGCGGCGATCCAGGGCGGCTGCATCCGGACCGAGATTGCATCCCTGGATTCCCGCTTGCGCGAGAATGAGCGGAGTTTGCCGCGGTTCGATTAGAATGTGCCTAGGCTAGCTAGCACTACTTTGGCAGATTTACTCAAGCCGCCGTTCGTTGCAAATCCATTTTCGACAGTGCGGGCATCGCTGCGGCGGTAGTCGAGCGAATAGCGCGATGATGGCGTGGCGCACGG
>JARRNI010000206.1:0-9057 GCA_037385125.1 Pseudolabrys sp. | reverse complement strand
ATGCTGCCGCACGGGCCGGACACCGACGCCTTCGAGCACGCCAGCAATGTCGAGCTCAAGCCGGTGAAGCTCGAGAACACGATGGCCTTCATGTTCGAGACCCGCTTCCGCCAGCGCGTCACCCGATACGGCGCCACGCTCGATACTCTGCAGGACAACTACATCGACTGCTGGAGCGGGCTGAAGAAGCACTTCGACCCCAATCGGCGCGAGCCGAAATTGCAATGAAGCAGAAATGAAGCTCGCCTCCCTCAAGGATGGACGCGACGGCCGGCTGGTCGTGGTTTCGCGCGATCTATCCCGCTGCGCCGATGCGCGCGCGGTGGCGCCCACCTTGCAGGCTGCGCTCGACGACTGGGAAAACGCCGCGCCGCGCCTGACTGAGCTGGCCGACGGCCTGGAAAGCGGCCATCTCGCTCACATGCCGTTCGATCCGGCCAAATGCGCGTCGCCCTTGCCGCGCGCCTATCAGTGGCTGGACGGTTCGGCCTACGTCAATCACGTGGCGTTGGTGCGCAAGGCGCGCGGCGCCGAGATGCCGACGTCGTTCTGGACCGACCCGCTGATGTACCAGGGCGGCTCTGACAGCTTCGTCGGCCCGCGCGATCCCATCCAGGTGATCGACGAGGCCTGGGGCATCGACCTCGAGGCCGAAGTGGTGGTCATCTTGGACGACGTGCCCATGGGCGCCACGCGCGAGCAGGCGGCCGGCGCCATCACGCTCATCATGCTGGTCAACGACGTCACCCTGCGCAACCTCACCGGCCCCGAGCTCGCCAAGGGCTTCGGCTTCGTGCAGTCGAAGCCGGCCTCGGCCTTCACGCCGGTGGCGGTGACGCCGGACGAGCTCGGCCATGCGTTTGATGGCGCCAAGGTGGATCTGCCGCTTCTGTCCTTCGTCAACGGCAAGCCGTTCGGCAAGCCGGTCTGCGGCAACGACATGACCTTTGACTTCCCGACCCTGATCGCGCACGCCGCCAGTACCCGCGCGCTGGTCGCCGGCACCATCCTGGGCGCCGGCACGGTGTCAAACCGCGACGCCGACGGCGGGCCCGGCAAGCCCATCGAGGAGGGGGGCCTGGGCTATTCCTGCATCGCCGAGCAGCGCACGGTGGAGACCATCCGCGCCGGCAAGCCGGTGACGCCGTTCTTGAAATTCGGCGACAAGGTTCGCATTGAAATGCTGGACGCTAACGGGCAGTCAATCTTCGGCGCCATCGAGCAGGACGTGGTACGCTACCATCCATAACCAAAAGAAGACGCTCCCGGAGGAAACGCATGGCCAAGGGATTTGCCTCGACCGAAGACCTCGGCGAAAAGAAAGTCTCGTTCGATGAGCTCGGCCCCGGGCTCTATGCCTACACCGCCGAGGGCGATCCTAATTCCGGCATCATCGTCGGCGACGACGGGGTCATGGTGATCGACGCGCAGGCCACCCCCGCCATGGCCGAAGAGGTGATCGCGCGCGTGGCCAAGATCACCGACAAGCCGATCAAATACGTCCTGCTCACTCACTACCACGCGGTGCGCGTGCTCGGCGCCTCCGCGTTCAAGGGCGCCGAAATCCTCTGCTCTGATGCCACCCGCGGGCTGATCGCCGAGCGTGGTCAGCAGGACATGGATTCCGAGATCGGCCGTTTTCCGCGCCTGTTCCGCGCGGTGGAGACGATTCCCGGGCTGACCTGGCCGAACCTCACCTTTCCCGATGAGGTGTCGGTGTGGCTTGGCAAGCGCGAGGTGCGCATCATGTTCATCGGCCGCGGCCACACGGCCGGCGACGTGATCGCGGTGGTGCCCGATTCCAACGTCGTCTTTTCCGGCGACCTGGTCGAATACAAGTCCGCCTGCTATTGCGGCGACGCCCATTTCACCGACTGGCCGCAGACGGCGCGGCGCTCACCACGCCGCAGATGGTCAAGGACGGCATCGCGCTCACCAGCGACTTCCTCTCGACGCTCTATTCCTCGGTGAAGGACAGCGTCGCCAAAGGCCACTCGCTGAAAGAAGCTTTCGACGCCGCCCGCGTGGTCATGGACCCGAAGTTTGCGACCTTTGCCATCTACGAGCACTGCATGCCGTTCAACGTCTCGCGCGCCTATGACGAGGCGCGCGGCGTCGAATGGCCGGTGATCTGGACCGCCGAGCGCGACCGCGAAATGTGGGCCGCGCTGCAGGGGTAGGATGATGGCGTCATCCCCACACAAGACACTTTACCATTACGGCCACGCGCGCAGCGCCGACCAGGACGCCGCGCAGCCGGTGCGCCGGCCGGTGGTGGTGGTCGGCGCCGGTCCCGTCGGCCTGGCGGCGGCCATCGATCTCGCGCTGCATGACGTGCCGGTGGTGCTGATCGACGACGCCGACCGCATCGGCGAAGGCTCGCGCGGCATCTGCTGGTCGAAGCGCACGCTGGAAATCTGCGACCGGCTCGGGCTCGGCGAGGGGCTGGTCAAGCAGGGGGTCACCTGGAAACTCGGCAAGGTGTTCCGCGGCGACGACCTCGTCTTTTCCTTCGACCTGCTGCCCGAGGAAGGCCATAAGATGCCGGCCTTCATCAATCTTCAGCAGTTCTACCTGGAGAAGGCGCTGGTCGACCGCGCCGGCGAGCTGCCGAACCTCGACCTGCGCTGGAAGAACAAGCTTACCGGCCTCGAGCCGCACAACGATCACGTCCGCCTGACCATCGACACGCCGGACGGCCCCTATGCCCTCGACGCCGATTGGCTGATCGCCGCCGACGGCGCGCGCTCGACCGCCCGCGACCTGCTCGGGCTCACCTTCTCCGGCGTCACCTTCGAGGACAAGTTCCTCATCGCCGACATCAAGATGGCGGCCGACTACCCGACCGAGCGCCGCTTCTGGTTCGAGCCCACCTTCCATCCCGGCCAGTCGGCCCTGATGCACCGCCAGCCCGACAATGTCTGGCGCATCGACCTGCAGCTCGACCCCGATGCCGACGCCGCCGCCGAGCAGGAGCCGGAGCGCGTGCGTGCCCGCATCAAGCGCGTGGTCGGCGACCGCCCGTTCGAGCTCGAATGGGTCTCGCTCTATCGCTTCAACTGCCGCCGGCTCGACCGCTTCGTGCACGGCCGTGTGGTGTTCGTCGGCGACGCCGCCCACCAGGTCTCGCCGTTCGGCGCGCGCGGCGCCAATTCCGGCATCCAGGACGCCGAAAACCTCGCCT
Source organism: Pseudolabrys sp. (assembly GCA_037385125.1). Taxonomy (GTDB): domain Bacteria; phylum Pseudomonadota; class Alphaproteobacteria; order Rhizobiales; family Xanthobacteraceae; genus Pseudolabrys. Next base: position 5,873 of record JARRNI010000206.1, on the reverse strand, counting down.
GGAAACTGGCGGCCGTGCTCAAGGGTGAGGCGGGGCCGGCGCTGATCGAGTCCTACGAGCGCGAGCGCACCCAGGCGGCCGACGAGAATATCGTCCATTCCACCCGCTCGACCGACTTCATCGCGCCGCATACGCCGGCGGAACGCGCCTTGCGCAATGCCGTGCTCGATCTGGCGCCCAAGGCCGACTTCGCGCGCCGCATGATCAATTCCGGCCGGCTGTCGGTGGCGACGGTCTACGACACGGCCCTGTCGACACCGGACCGGGATGCCTTCAAGGGCTCCGCCCGGCTGGGCGCGCCGCTGCCGGACGCGCCGGTCAAGACGCGCGACGGCCACGACGGCTATCTGCTGGACAACATTCCCGGCGAGTTCACGCTGCTCTACGTCAAGGACGGCGCGCCGCCCAAGCTGCCCGCCGGCGTGCGGCTCGCCACCATCGGCGAGGACATCGTCGACAAGGATGGAACGCTCGCCCGACGCCTCGATCTCACGCCCGGCGCCGCCCTGCTGCTGCGCCCCGACCAGCATCTGTGCGCGCGCTGGCGCCATGTGGACGCGGAAAAAGTCGCAAGCGCGCGTGATCGTGCGATGGGGAGGACTGCGTAATGGCGAAACTGATCACGCAGTCGCAATTCGCCGAGCCGGATGCCGCCTATGTGGCGCTGGTGGAAGCGCGCCGGAACTTGCGCGAACAGGCCGCCGCCGCGCTCGACGCGCGCCTGGTGCTCATCCTCGCCAACCACATCGGCGATTTCGACGTGCTGAAGGAAGCGATCGCGCTGGCGAAAGGTCCTTGAGGCGTCGCATTATCTCTCGCCGTCACCCCGAGGTGCTCGGCGCGATAGCGCTGAGCCTCGAAGGGCGACGGTCAAGATCTTATGAATTTGGCCGATCATCCTTCGAGGCTCGCTTCGCTCGCGCCTCAGGATGACGGTTTGAGGGGAGAGTGCTGCACACGCGCTTCGGAATGACAGCGGAGAAATTCACTGCGTGCAGACGATCGCTACCAGGTTCTCGCACTGGCCGTGGCGGCAGCCGCCGGAGCCGTCGCTGGGAATGGCGCCGGTGATCTCGTCGCGGTTGACCTTCTGGTAGGCGGTGGCGGCGGCGTAGTGGTGGCCGCGGCAGTAAGCATTGGCGGCGGCCTTGCCGCATTTGGCCCCCCGCGCCAGGCAGCGGTCGACCCGGTAGCCGCCGTCGGCACTGGCGCCGATGATGAACATGCGCCGCTGGGCCGCCTGCGCCGAGGTCACAGCGCAGAGGCACAGAATGGCGGCAAGACTGACCGCAAATATCCGCATGGCTTCGCCCGCTCGGGTTGGAGGGCTTTACAGCGCTGTCCCCGACAATGTGAGCAAAACCGTTAAGGCCCGCTTAACTTAAGGCCCCGCCGGCGCCGCCCGGCTGGGCGCTTCCGCCCCTTGACGCGGCCCGCACAACTCACCATTGTGCGGCAGATGCACGGCCTTAACCACATCTGCGGCATTTGCCGCCAGATTATTCGCTAGCGCCCTAACGCTGGCTGCGGCCGTCTTTTCTCCTCTTCGAGATGCCAAGGACGCCCGGCCAGCGGGGCCGACAGGTGTTCTCTTATGGAGCTGAAGCTCTACGATACGCTGACGCGCGAGAAGCGGGTGTTCACGCCCATCGACCCTTCGCGCGTGCGCATGTATGTGTGCGGGCCGACGGTCTACGACTTCGCCCATATCGGCAATGCGCGGCCGGTCATCGTGTTCGACGTGCTGTTCCGACTCTTGCGCCACGTCTACGGCGAAGGCCACGTCACTTACGTGCGCAACATCACCGACGTCGACGACAAGATCAACGCGCGCGCGGCCGAGCGCGGGGTGCCGATCCAGCAGGTGACGGAGGAGACCTACAAGGAATTCAAAGCGGACGTGGAAGCGCTCGGCTGTCTGCCGCCGACCGTGGAACCGCGCGCCACCAAGCACATCGCGGCCATGAAAGAGCTGATCGAGAAGCTGGTCGCCGCCGGCTGCGCCTATGTGGCCGAGGATCATGTGCTGTTCAACGTTTCGGCGATGCCGGACTACGGCAGGCTGTCGCGTCGCTCGCTCGACGAGATGGTGGCGGGCGCGCGCGTCGAGGTGGCGCCCTACAAGAAGGCGCCGACCGACTTCGTGCTGTGGAAGCCGTCCAAGCCCGGCGAGCCGGCCTGGGGCTCGCCGTGCGGCATCAAGGCACCCGGCCGTCCCGGCTGGCACATCGAATGCTCGGCCATGGCCGACTACTGGCTGTGGGAGAAAGCCAAGCCGAATCTCTCGCCGGCCGGTCTCGCGCACCCGCACGAATTCGACATCCACGGCGGCGGCATCGACCTCGTGTTTCCGCACCACGAGAACGAGATCGCGCAGTCGCGCTGCGCCTTCCACACGCCGGCAATGGCGAACTATTGGATGCACAACGGCTTCCTGCAGGTGGAAGGCGAGAAGATGTCGAAGAGTCTCGGCAACTTCGTGACCATAAGGGACTTGCTGGGAGACTGGCCCGGGGGGGCCATTAGGCTTGCGATGCTGCAAACTCACTACCGGCAACCTATTAATTGGACCGCCGAGGCGCTCAGGCTTGCGAGAGAGGAACTTGCCTCTTGGGCGATCCATGTATTCGATGATGAATTACTGGCTCGTTTTGAGAGTGATCGTCTGAAGCGCTTACCCCCACTTGACGCTGATTTGGTCGCCGCTTTGTCGGATGATCTCAACACGGCCCAGGCAATAGCCGCTTTGCGCGCGATTTATCGGAAGGCACAAAAGGACGATAAACAGCGCTACCACCTCTTAAATGCTGCAGTCTTCCTGGGACTGCTTAACTTGCAAAATATCGGGGCGTTGATTCCAAGCACGTCTGGGTCTGCCTCAATCGAACAGCTTGGGCGGCACCGCGATCTTTTCCTTAGAGTTCAGGCAGCAAGTGCCAATTCTCGGCCAGAGATTATTCAGGAAGCTAACAACATGATCGCGGATGAAGGCATTGCCTTCAAGGTATTGCCCAACGACGGGTTCGTTCAATTAAACCGAGTTTCCGGGGCTGGGCCCCCCAGCGAAATGGATCGGGTTAAGCAACTAATCGACGCTCGCAACGCCGCACGTGCAGCGAAGAACTGGAAAGAATCCGACCGCATTCGCGATGAGCTCAAAGCCATGGGCGTGGTGCTGAAGGATTCCAAGGACGGCACCACCTGGGAAATCGCGCGATGACCCTCCTTCGTCATGGCCGGGCAAAAGGCGCGAAGCGCCGTCTTGGCGCTTGGTGTTCCGGCCATCCACGCCTTACTTCGCGGGCGCCCTGCAAGGGCGTGGATGCCCGCGACAAGCGCGGGCATGACGCTGTGCGATGGGGGTGTCGCTGATGGCCACCGCCCACCCCACCTTCGCCCTGCGGCCGTTCCTCGCCGAGGACACGGCCCTGCTGGCAGAAATCTTCCGCGAGGCCATCGCCGAGCTGACCGCCGATGACTACAGCGAGGCGCAGCAGGAGGCCTGGGCCTCCGCCGCCGAGGACGAACAAGCCTTCGGCAAGAAGCTCGGGGCCCAGCTCACCCTCGTCGCCACCATGCAGGGCTCGCCCGTCGGCTTCGCTTCGCTCGCCGGCAAGGAAAAGATCGACATGCTCTATGTGCATCCGGCGGTGGCCGGGCAGGGCGTCGGCAGCCTGCTAGCCGACGCGCTGGAGAAGCTCGCCGGCAACCGTGGCGCAGTCAAGCTCTCGGTCGATGCCAGCGACACGGCGCGCGGCTTCTTCGAGAGGCGCGGCTATATCGCCCAGCAGCGCAACTCGGTCTCGCTCGCCGGCGAATGGCTCGCCAATACCACGCTGCAGAAACAGCTCGCCGCAAGGAAGCCGTCATGACGAAGCCCGACACCCCTTTCCCGCGCCACTGGTTCTATTACCTCGTGCTCAAATACGGCGTCTTGATCGTCGCCGTCTTGGTCACGCTCTACGTCTTCTATCGGATGGCTTAGGCAAGGACAGCGCCATGAAACGCCACCACATCATCGCGGCGGCTATCGCGATCCTTGTCGCGGTCGCGCTCGCAGCCAACTACTATCTTTGGTGAAAACGCCATGGCCCGCGAACGCCTCTATCTGTTCGACACCACGCTGCGCGACGGCGCGCAGACCAACGGCGTCGATTTCACCCTCGCCGACAAGCTGGCGATCGCCGGCATGCTGGACGAGCTCGGCATCGACTATGTCGAGGGCGGCTATCCCGGCGCCAATCCGAGCGACAGCGAATTTTTCGGCAAGGATCACGGCCTCAAGACCACCTTCACCGCCTTCGGTATGACGCGGCGGCCCGGCCGCTCGGCCTCCAACGATCCCGGCCTTGCCGCGCTGCTCGACGCCCATGCCGACGCCATCTGCTTCGTTGCCAAGTCCTGGGACTATCACGTGCGGGTGGCGCTCGAGACCACGGAGGAAGAAAACCTCGCCTCAATCCGCGACAGCGTGAAAGCCGCCAAGGCGCGCGACAAGGAAGTGCTGCTCGACTGCGAGCATTTCTTCGACGGCTACAAGGCCAATCCCGAATACGCGCTGGCCTGCGCCAAGGCGGCCTTTGACGAGGGCGCGCGCTGGGTGGTCCTGTGCGACACCAATGGCGGCACGCTGCCGCATGAGGTGGAGAAGATCGTCGGCGACGTGTGCAAGGTCATCCCCGGCGACCACGTCGCCATCCATGCCCATAACGACACCGAGCAGGCGGTGGCCAATTCCTTCGCCGCCGTGCGCGCCGGCGCCCGCCAGATCCAGGGCACGCTCAACGGGTTGGGCGAGCGCTGCGGCAACGCCAACCTGGTCTCGCTCATCCCTACGCTGAAGCTGAAGAAGGAATACGCCGAAGCCTTCGACATCGGCGTCTCCGACGCGGCACTGAAGAAGCTCGCGCATATCAGTCACGCGCTCGACGAGCGGCTCAACCGCGCGCCCAACCGCCACGCGCCTTACGTGGGCGAGAGCGCATTCGCCACCAAGGCCGGCATCCATGCCTCGGCCATTGCCAAAGACCCGGCCACCTACGAGCATGTGACGCCGGAAAGCGTCGGCAACCGCCGCCGGGTGATGGTCTCCGAGCAGGCCGGCAAGTCCAACGTGCTGGCCGAGCTCGAGCGCATTGGCCTCAAGGTCGATAAGGACGACCCGCGCGTCACCCGTCTCCTGGATATCGTGAAGGAGCGCGAGACCCTGGGCTATGCCTACGAGACGGCCGATGCCTCCTTCGAGCTCTTGGCGCGCCGCACGCTCGGCACCGTGCCCGGCTATTTCGACGTCACCCAGTTCGACGTCAATGTCGAGCAGCGCTACAACGCCAAGGGTGAGCGCGTCACCGTCACCATGGCGGTGGTCAAGGTCAAGGTCGGCAACGAGAACACCATCTCGGCGGCGGAAGGCAACGGCCCGGTCAACGCGCTCGACCAGGCGCTGCGCAAGGACCTCGGCAAATACCAGAAATACATCGATGGCCTGAAGCTGTCGGACTACCGCGTGCGTATCCTCAACGCCGGCACCGAGGCGGTGACACGGGTGCTGATCGAGAGCGAGGACGAGGCCGGCGAGCATTGGACCACGGTCGGCGTGTCATCCAACGTGATCGACGCCTCGTTCCAGGCGCTAATGGATTCCATCGTCTACAAACTGGTGAAGTCGGGCGCGCCGGGCTAGCGCGGCCTGCTTGCGATTCAGAAATCGGGTGGTCCGTTCGCGCCGCCGCTGCCACTGTCGCGCCTACACGGCAGGAGGACAGTGGCATGACGACATCGCCGGGCACACTTGACGGCAAGGTGGCAATTGTGACCGGTGCGAGCGCCGGCATCGGGCGCGCGATTGCGTGTCTGTTCGCGGCGGAAGGCGC
>JARRNI010000205.1:0-7211 GCA_037385125.1 Pseudolabrys sp. | reverse complement strand
TAAAAAGAAGGTCTTGGTCAAGTTATTCCGCAATTTCGTCAGGCGTCCGCCCGTCATCGTATCGTGACCTGTATCGATCAAGTCGATCTTCCACTTTTCGACAACGCCGGTCTGGTTTGTGACTACGCCGGATTTCATGTCAATCCTCAAATCAGAAGCGACTTGTGGGTACTGGAGGAAATACCGCTTGATTACGTCGCCCTTGTAGCCTAGCGCGAGGATGAAATCATCAAAGCCGTGCGCAGAGTACAAATGCATTATGTGCCAAAGAAGGGGGTGACCTCCCAGCTCGATCATGGGCTTGGGGAGGGTTTCCGTCTCCTCGGATAGCCGCGTACCATAACCACCTGCAAGAATTATCGTCTTCATAACCGAGGCCTATTCAGTCCCTAATATCCGGCCAGCTGTAATGCGCCCGTGAGGCGCGTTTGAATTGATATTGGTCATGGGGCCCGCTATGTCGAGTCACCGGTTTTGTAAATCAGCACGGTGATTTGCTCCGACACCAAGCCGATTAGGAAGATGACGACGCCAGTGCTGAGCAGCAAAGCACTCATGTTCGTGAAACGGTGTACCGTGAAAAATGTATACGCGTAATAACCCAAGCCCAACGTGAAATGCGCGAGACTTATGGGCAAAAAAATCTTCAGTGGCGAGTACAATGTGCCGATCTTGAAAATTATGATCATGAATCGGATGCCATCCCGCAATGGACGGATGTGACTCTTACCTGTTCGTTTGAGTGCTTCTATTGGAACATAAGTGACGGTATAACCAGCGCGGAAGAACGCCATAGTGATTGTCGTAGGGTATGAGAAGCCGTTGGGTAACAGGTGCAGGAATTCGCGAAACAGCCTTGCCCTTACGGCGCGGAAACCCGAGGTTAGGTCATCGACCCTTTGTCGGCTCATCCAGCTTGCCATTTTATTGTAGAGACCGTTTGCGGCGCCTCGCCAGATACTCGCCTGCGACGCCTTACTACGCGCACCGACTGCCATATCATATCCGTGCGCTATCTGCCGCAGCAACCGGGAAATGTCCGCCGGTTGATGCTGGCCGTCCGCATCCATGAAGACCAGGACCTCTCCGGTCGCTGTGCGTGCGCCGGTCTTGATAGCGGCTCCGTTGCCCATGGTGTACGGGTGAGAAATGAGCCGAACGGAGAGTGAGGCGCATACCTCCACGGTATCGTCGGTTGAACCGTCGTTAACCACGATCACTTCCGCCGCCGGAAAGCGTTCAAGGATCTTCGGAAGCAGTTGCTGAAGGCTGCGCGCCTCATTCTTAGCAGGAAGAATGATCGAGAGTTGAGCGATACCTTCATCGGCGGATTCGTTCATACCTCAACATTCTCCGTGGCATGATTGCAGTTTAGTACTGCAACCGTCCTACCATTGTTCGAACCAGCGAAGCCGCGGCCTTCTGAACATTCCGATATGGTGCGCTCATGCACACGTTGGTTTAACACGTACCTAGTTACCCTGGCCTTGGTGGTGACGGGCCATCGCCGCCAGCTGGGCCATTATATGGCGCGTGCAAGAAATGTGCCCGCCAAATCTTTGACGCCACCCTAAGGGCCGCCTATGGCTTCGGCGACAACCCGTGGTATGGCTGGTGGAGCCGCGTCCTATTCTGGCGTCTATTAGAGCATATGTTCAAGATGCACGCCGCAGTGGAGCCCGCACCTTCGTGCCGCCGTCAGACGATCCGTTTGGCGGGTGCGCAAAAGGGATCAGGTTGAGGTCCCAAATGAGATGACACGAAGTCGTCATTTGTGCCGCCGACGTGCCCGAAACGCGATGTCTTGGTGAGCTATACTCCAGCGACCGGCATCATTTTTGGGATTGTTCGGCGACATCCTTCACCAGCAGGCGTCGAATCCGAGCGATTTCGTCCGAGTAGTAACCCTCGTGCTTCAACCACAGGTATCGTAGCCGCCGGACATTGAACCCCGACGGGGACCATTGGGGAAGCGTCTCAAAGTAATCCAGTAGAGCGACTCCGTCACTCGGGTATCCGGCGGAACCCAGGAGTGAGGCTTCAAAGAGTGCTGCGTCTGGGCGTGGCCGGGTATGCAGGGACTCCTTGAACAGGAACACCGCCTGGGCGGGTTCGCCCTGCGCAACGCGTAGTTCTCCCCGCAAGGCCAGCATGTCTTGTAGCCAGCCACGGCTGCTTCTTACATGCGGATTATCCAAGGCGGCAAGCACAAGGCCGTCGAGTGCGTTCAGGTCGAGCCCAGTGCATTGGGTCGTTTTGTAATGGTGAATGAACCTGCTGATCGCATTGTACGCAACTCGATTTCCAATCTTTGAGTGCGCCAGCGCGCGCCGCGCTCTTTCCAGCTCGCGCGGTGCGACGCGCCCCATCCGACAGTGCGCACTCATGAGATTGAGTTCGATCATGACATTGCCCGGATGCGCCTGCGAAGCGCGCTGAAGAAGTCGTGCTGCTATCACATAATTTCCGCGCCGCATCCAATGCAGCGCCAAGTTGGTTTGAGCACGAGGTGAGCGTGGGTTCTCCCGTGCCCAGACCGCGGCTTGCTCGAAAGGGTTTCCCCAGAGTGTCGCGCGCGCCCAGGTAAACGTCCCGAGCATCGCCAGTATTCCTATGCTAATAAGAGTCCGAACCCACGGTGACGGCCTCTTTGCCGTAACCAGCCAAAAAGCGAGCGGATAAAAAAGCATCGTGGCGGGCAGATAATTGCGGTGCTCAAAGTAAAGCTCCAACGGAATGAATGTCGACTCTAGGAGCTGTCCGCCGAAGTAGAAAAATATCGCAAGCGCTAGGATAGGGTAACGTTTGCGAACTTTCCATCCAAGCAGCAGCAAACCCAGTATCAATATCACGGCGGGTAGTGTGGTCCATGGGTGCCAGAGACTGGTCGAAACTGCGATATCGTCATCGTAAAGCCCCGCTGTATAGGCGTGCGGAACCAGCAACAGTGCGAGATAATGCACGACGACGCGTCCCTCGGTCAGCAGGCGTTCGCCAACGGTGAAGTCGCGCACTTTGGAATACCCTTCCAACATGTTCGGAACATGTGCAAGGAGATAAGTCGTCAAAAGCGCGAGGGGCGCATAGAGAAAGACTGTCTTCCAGACACGCCATCCTAACGTGGGCGCCGTGTTGCGCATCGAGCTAGACGGATGCTGCAAGACGATCCATTCCACTACCAACGCGAACAGCGGTAGCAGTGCGCCGTTCTCTTTGGAGAGAGCGGCCAGTATGCCAAATAGGCCGATGCCAGTGGTCATCCACAGGTATCCCCCCGTCCAACGACCTGCTGCTATCAATCGTCGGCCCTGCAGGTAACAGAGCAGCCCGCCAAGCACGAAGGTGGCCGCGAGCATGGCCATGCGCTGCACAACAAACAAGGTAGTCGACACCATCAGTGGATGTAGCAGCCAAAGACCAGCACCCAAAACCGCCGCCCAGGCGGCCCGGGCGTGGCTGACGCCGAGCGTGCGCGAGAGCCTAAGGATCAACCACGTGAGCAATGCCCCGTTGAGCAGATGGATAAGGATATTGGTGTACTTGAATGGCTCCGGAGCGGCGGGCCAGTTGTTGGCATCGATAAGGAAACTTAGCATTGCCACCGGTCGACCGGTGGCGCTGGCGACGCCGCTCAGCACGTAGGTGACCACGGCGCGCCAGCTGTCGACAGGTCCATGTGCGCCGAGCGGTGGTAGGTTCGCCCAATCGTCGAACAGAAACGACCCGGTCAATCCGGGACGATATGCCAGCCAGCCGAGGATCAGCACGACCGCCAGACCCAGACAGGCCGCTAGGTCGGTTGGCACAGCACGGAAGCGTGGCGCGCGACTCATGGGCGCGGATGTTCGACCGGTTTCGGCGGATGTGTGCCGCGGATCCCATCGCGGGGCCTGCTCATGACCGCGGTGGTGAATCGGTCTTCCACTGCTGTGATCCTCTTGTCGAGGCTGCCAAAGCGGTTTAGGTCCCGTAACCGGTGGATCTCGGAGCGTGCGTCGTCAAGTCGGCCCAGGTAGATATCCAGCTTGATGATGTTGATCCAATACTGTGGATTCGTAGCAGCGAGCTCCACCGCGGTTCGCATCATCCGTCTGGCAGCGGTCGGATTATGTAATATGTTGAAGGTGTAGTTCGCATCGACAGTCAATATGTCGGGATTCCGCGGATTCTTGTCTCGCGCTATCGCCAGCAAGCGGATCATTTTATCCTCGGGAAACCCACATTCGCGACGCAGTTGGCAGTCAACCAGTGAATGCAGTGCCCCCGTATCCTGCGCCGATGCGGGGCGGTTTGTCAGCTTGCGTTCCATGCTCTCCCACCATTCCGGTGATACCGGCACCTGATATTTTGCACTGAGCCAAAGCAGTCCCTGTTCGGGAAGAATGCTCGCGCTCGGCGCACGCATCGCCTGTTGAAACGCCCGTTTTGCGAGGGGTAGAAATCGGGAGTTCGGACCGTTCACCAGCATACTGTACGTTCGTCCCAAGGCATAGGTGGCTCGGGCCGACTCGGGATGCTCCGCCGCCGCGATGGCCTGGTAACGGATGGGATCGGACCACTGGTTCACTCGTATTGCAAGAATTGCTGCGTATACCGTAACCAACGCGACGACCAAACCGCGCCGCGGCAGTGCCATGCGCTCCACCCGCGGCTCGAGCAGCAATAGCGAAAACACTGCCATGAGTAGTCCGAACGAGGGTAGATAGTTGCGGTGCTCGTACACGAGTTCCAGGTTGAAGATCGTAGCTGTCAATAGCTGGCCGCCGAAGAACCACAGAATACCCAAGCTCAGCAGCGGTCGGCGCCGGCGCTGCCATAAGCCGATCGCAAGCAACAACGCGACGCCGGCGATTGCCAACGGGGTCGTCGCCGGATGGGCGAGCGACGTCGAGAGTCGATAGTCGTCATGATATAGGCTGAGACTGGACAGCGTTGGTGCCAGACTCCAGGCGATATAGTCCAGCATGACGCGTGGTTCGGTCAGCAGTCGCTGACCGATCGTGAATGGGCGTCCCGCGTTACCCAATAGGGAGTGGGAACCGGTAGTTGCCAGCCAAAACAATCCCAGTACACCGGGAACGACCAGGACGAGTCCGTAGAACAAGTACAGCCGCCGATCGCGGCGCCCATCTGCGCGCAGAAACCGAAACAGTGTGAATTCGATGACCAGCGTATAAACAGGAAGGAGCACCCCGATTTCCTTGGTGAGTACCGCGAGTGCACCGCAGACAACCATCGCAAGCCAGAGCAGCGAGAAGCCGCGTTGTCCTTCGAGCATGCGTAGACGACCGGCCAAATACAGAGCGACACCGGTCAGCACGAATGTCCCGGACAGGCTAGTCATGCGCTGGACGACATACAACACGGCCGTTAAGTTGATGGGCAGCAATAGCCAGGCGGCAGTGATCGCCACCGCCGCCCACCGGGCGAGAACTTGGTTCAGTTGTGGACGCCATTGGCGGCGGTAACCAGCGAAAATTAGCAACGCGATTGAATAGATCAGCAGGCCATTGCCAACATGAATGAGAATATTTGTTGCCTTCATTGAGTAGGGAGCAGGGCCCCATAGGTATTCATTCAAAGCGAAGGTCAGCATGCTGATTGGTCGGGCAAGTGGCCCCGAGCGCGAGGACAATGCTGCGCCCATGATATCGGCCCGATCCAGGTGATGAATGTGGATTGCCGGGTTGTCGACGATATTGGGGTAGTCGTCGAGCGTAAAGCCGCCGCCGGCGCCCGGCCAATAGATCAATGCGGCGAGTGTCAGGATAGCCACCATCGCCAAGTTGGGGAGGTGGCCGCGAAGGCCGGGGACGCGTGCGCCGGTTGGTGTCGAATTCCGGATTACAGTCATGCACCGAATCATGAGGCTAAGTCACGCGTACCTCAAGCCCGCGGTTACGGGGATCAGCGACATGAGGCTGGCAGGTATTTGGGGGCAAGCGTGGCTGACCGGCAGGTCCACCGTAGGTTGTTGCCCTGGGTGATCGGTGAGAGTGTCAGGGTCTTGGTATTGATGAGGTCGTTGGCGTTGTGCCCGAACGTGGCCGTTATCAAACCAGCGTTGACCTGAACCTGTGTGACATAGTTGCCCTGGATCGAAGCCGCCGACGGCAGAGTCGCAGACTGATTGTTGGGTGGCAGGTGGCCAACGAAGCTGTAGAATTCCCAAACTTGCGTTTTTCCTTTCTCCATGAGATTGAGTCCTTCCGCTACCTGCGACCGAACGGTGTAATCCTGGTACGCCGGGATCGCGATGGCGGCGAGAATACCGATGATTGCGACGACGATCATGAGCTCGATCAACGTGAAACCGGCGGCTTTAGATTGCATCGTTAGGTGCCTTCTGTCGATTTTGGGGCCTCTTGTGTTTGGTATAGAAGCAAGTTTCGGGCCACCCGTTAGTTACTCAGTGACTTAGGAAAAAGAAAACGCCCCGCGTGAGGCGGGGCGTCGGTTGTAGCAGTTGAGTTGTATCGACGGTCGCTTGAGACGACCTCTTTGCTCAATTAACGACAGCTGGACGGCAAATACTTGCTGGCGATGTTGGCACTCTTACAGGTCCATGCCACGCTGCCACCGGTGGTGGTTGCAGAAAGAAGCAGCGTCTTGGCATTGAGAGCGTCGTTCGCCTTCTGCGGGGCGGCATTGCTGTAGGTTACCGTTATCTGGCCGACGGTCGTAGCCACATTTACACCGCTCACGTAGTTGCCTGTGATGCTCGCGGCTACCGCAAGTCCTGCCGACGTGTTGTTGAGCGGGAAGTGGCCTTTGTCATTGTAAAATTCAGCCATGGAGGTCTTGGCCCCATCGGCCAGGCTCAGGCCTTCCGATACCTGCGACCGGATGGTGTAGTCCTGGTATGCCGGGATGGCGATGGCGGCCAGGATGCCGATGATGGCCACCACGATCATCAGCTCGATCAGGGTGAAACCTTTTTGTGTCTGCTTCATGTTGTTGCTCCTGTGGTTCAAGCGGTTGTAGTTGCAAAAGGCATTAGTGCGTTGCCGATCCCCTTGCTCCGCTGTCACCGGGCGTCCCTGTTACATCAGGCAGACACCGGCCGCGGCGGGTGTGGCGATTGATCGCCGTGCTCTGGTTCAAGCATGTTTTGTGCCAGAGCATTGTGACCATGTTTCGGCCAGGCGGCATTTTCCTTTAAGGGGCTGGCGCGGTACGAGAAATCAGTCACATTTCAGTGGGTTTGGATT
>JARRNI010000204.1:0-7228 GCA_037385125.1 Pseudolabrys sp. | reverse complement strand
GTAGCTTAGCGAAGGCGGCCGGGTGAGGGGATTTAGCGAAATGCGCGGAGCAAGAGCAATCCGCACAGCACGTTCGCGGGCGCTTCGCCGTGATTCCACAGACGCCGAAAACAAACTCTGGAATCGCTTACGCTCGCGCACAGTTTGTGGACGCAAATTCGTCCGGCAAAAGTCGATCGGCCCATACACTGTCGATTTCGTTTGTCGCGAACTCCGCCTCGTGATCGAAGTTGACGGAGGACAACACGCGCAACGCGACCAGGACCTTGTTCGCGACCGTCGGCTTGAGAAACACAATTTTCGCGTCCTCCGATTTTGGAATCACGACGTATTGCGCAACATCGACGGCGTGCTTGAGACAATCGCGGCCGCATTGTACACAGACACGCCCCCTCACCCGACCGACCCGCGCAACGCGCGGGCCGGACGACCTCGCCCCACACGGGGGGAGAGGTAAGCAAGCGGCCATCGCTCATTTGCCTCTCACCCCCGCCCCGCCAGCACATGCTTAATCTGTGCGTCCGTCGGCGTGCGGTGATAGAACAGCGTGTAGAACTCCCGCGTCAGCTTGGTCATGTCCTCGGGGAAGCGGTCGGGATAGAGAATCTTCGCCAGCCACCACAGCCCGATCAACCGGTTGACCGAAGGCGGGAAGTCGACCCAGCCAAACGGCATTTTGGGCGACAGGTGCACGTTGCCGGCCTTGACCGCCTTCACCGCGGCCCAGGCCGGGTCCCGCCGCACCGTCGCCGCAAAGAAACGGTCAATGGTGACGATCACGTCCGGGTTCCACAGCAGCACCTGCTCGATCGACACATTGGCGAGGCCGCCATGGGTGCCTCCGGCGACGTTCTGCGCCAACAGCTCGATGGTCTCCACATTGATCGAGCCGGCGAGGCCCGTCACCAGCCCGCGCGGGCCGCGTGCGTAATAGACGCGCGGCCGCTTGTCGTGCGGAATGTCGGCGATGCGGCCGGTAATCGTCTTCAAGGTGTGCTCGGCATAACCGATGAGCTTTTTCGCCGCGTCCGGCCGGTGCACCAGCGCGCCCAGCTTACGGTAGGTATCGGGGATGGCGTCGAAGCGGCCGTCGAGCAGCGCGTAGGGAATGCCGGTCTGGGCCTGCACGCGCTCGGCCAGCGAGACGAAGGTGGCGCGGGTCGAGCCGACGTCGAGGATGAGATCGGGCTTGAGCGCCAGCACCACTTCCAGGTTCGCGGTATTGCCGCGCCCGGTGAGGCGACCGACCGTCGGCCGCGTACACACCTTCGGCAGCAGATAGGCGCACTCCTCCGCCCGGTTCGGCCGCGGCCAGCCGAGCAGCAGGTCGGGTGCCAGCGTGTAGAGCAGGATGGCGGCCGGCGGGCCGGCCGGAAACACGCGCGTTACCTTGGCGGGGATCGACAGCGTGCGCCCGGTGGCGTCGCTCACGCCCGCTGCGTGCGCCAAGCGCGGCGCGGCGAGGGCGGCAGCGGAAGCGGCGATGAACATGCGGCGGGTGAGGGGCATGGGCTCTCTTCATACTCCATACTCCGCTCTCATCGTGCGCGAAAGCGGACGATCCAGTAATCGCATAGCAGGCCGTGAGTATTGGATTGCCCGCCTTCACGGGCAATGACAGCCTGTGGCTAATCCACCCCCACCATCACATTACGCGCGGCTGAAGAAGTTCCCTCCATCACCGTCAGTCCGTAATCGGCGCCCACCGCCAGTCCGGGCGGCAGGTCCACGATTTCGGGCCCCGCATCCTGCTTCTGCGCGGCCAGTGCATTGGTGCGGTAGTGAGGAAGATGTCGGCGCGACCTTCCGCCAGGTGCCAGCCGTAGAACACGCGGCCCGGCGGCGGCGCGGCGCTGTCCTTCGTGGCGGTGAGCTGCAGCGCCTTCGCCTCTAGCGCGGCGCGCGCGCCGGGCCTAAGCGCCGGCCTTGCAGAAGACCTCGAAGTCTTAGTCGCCGGAAGGGTCGGCCGTCGGCATCGAGGTGGCGAGCCTGACCGCCGGGTCGAGCATGGCATCGAACAGGGTTGTGCTCGTGACGTCGAGCCCCGGCCGCACCAGTGCGCACAACCGGTTGCGCGCAATGCGGACCACCAGCGCGGCCTTGCCGACATCATGGCAGCGCCTGCGGATGCGCCATGTTGGCGGAAGGGAACAGGTCGGCATGCGTACCGCTGGCGATCTTAGCGGCCAAAAGGCCGGACGGGCCGAACATGCTTTCGACCGTGTGCCCACTCGCGGCTTCGAACGCCCGCGCCACATCCGTCAATGCTTCCCGCAGACTGCCGGCGGCGAAGAGGTGGATGGTGGCGGAGGTCATCATCGTTGCGATTGTGTTCAATCCACCGCGACATGCGCGGCGCGCTCCCTCTCCGCTGCGGGGAGAGGGTGACGGAAAGGGGGCGTTCCCGCTATTTTGAGCGTTTCGAAATGGCCCCTCACCCGACTCGCCTTCGGCGGGTCGACCTCTCCCCGCAAGCGGGGAGAGGTGAACAGAGCAAGCCTCACGCCCCCGGCTTGTTGGCGTCCGGGTGGAAAAGCTGCTTGCCCTGCACCCGGTAGCCGGCGATCACTTTCTGGCCTTCCGGTGAGATCAGGTAGTGGATGAACTCGCGGCCGAGCTTAGCCTTCACGTGCGGGCAGCGCTTCGGATTCACTAGGAACACGCCGTACTGGTTGAACAGACGCGGATCGCCCTGTACTTCGATCACCAGGTTCTGCTTGTTCTTGAAGTGGATCCAGGTGGCGCGGTCGGTCAGCGTATAGGCATTGGAGGCCGCCGCGGTGTTCAACGTGGCGCCCATGCCCTGGCCGATCGCCTTGTACCAGGGGCCTTTCGCTTCCTTGATGTCGATGCCGGCGGCCTTCCAGATCCGAATCTCGGCTTTGTTGGTGCCGGAATTGTCGCCGCGCGAGATGAAATCGGCCTTCTTGTTCTTGAGCGTAGTGAAGGCTTTGGTGACGCTCTTCATGCCCTTGATGCCGGCCGGATCGCGCTTCGGGCCGATCACGACGAAGTCGTTGTACATCACCGGAAAGCGCTTCACGCCGTAGCCGTTCTTGATGAACTTCTCCTCCGCAGGCTTGGCGTGCACGAACAGCACGTCGGCATCGCAGCGGCGGCCGGTGTCGAGCGCCTTGCCGGTACCCTGCGCCACCACCTTGACCTCGATGCCGCTCTTCTTGGTGAACTTCGGCAGCAGATAGCCGAACAGGCCTGAGTCGCGCGTCGAGGTGGTCGATGCCACCACGATGGACTTATCCTGCGCTTTGCTGGGCGGCGCGGCCAGCACCGCGGCGGTGACCGCTGCGGCGGCGGCTAATAGAATGCGACGATGAAGCATTACAATCCTCCTCTTTGTCTTTTGGCTTGCGACTAATCTTCCGCTGTCACCCCGCGATAGCGGGGACCCAGTGCGCCCCGCTTTTTCCGCATCGCCGCGACCGGGGTTACTGGGTCCGGCTCGCGCTCGCTTGGCCGGGACGGACGACAGTCGTGCGTTTTGGCTCGACCATCGCCTCACACCAGCAACTCGCCCGCGATGAACTTGCGCGCCTCCTCGGTGCGCGGCGACGCGAAGAATTCCTCCGCCGGCGTGTTCTCGACCAGGCGGCCACGATGCATCAGCACGACGTCGCCGGCCACGCGGCGCGCCTGGCCAAGATCGTGGGTAGACATCACCACCTTGACGCCGCGCGCGCTGATCCTGCGCACGATGTCCTCGATCGCCTTGGTGGCGGCGGGATCGAGGCTGGCGGTCGGCTCGTCGAGGAACAGAAGGTCGGGGTCGCGCGCGAGCGCGCGTGCCAGCGCCAGCCGCTGCTGCTCGCCGCCCGACAGCCGCCGCGCCGGCCGCCGCTCGAGCCCGGTGAGGCCGACCTCGGTCATCAGCTCGGCGATGCGCGGCTCGCGCCGCGTCCGCGGCACGCGTGCCGCGGCGAGCGCGTAGCGGATATTGCCGGCGGCGCTGCGCCTCAGCATAGCGGGGCGCTGGAACAGGATGGCGCGCCGGGTCAGCACCGAATGCTCGCGGCCACCCCAGGTGATCAGCCCGCTGGAGGGATGGTTGAGACCCATGGCGGCGCGCAGCAGGGTGGTCTTGCCCGCGCCATTGGGGCCGATCAGCACGGTCGGCAGGCCGGTGCCGATCTTGAGCGTGACGCCGTCGATGATCGCCACATCGCCAGCGACGATCCGCACATCGACGAGAATCACCGGCAGGTCGAGAGACGGCGTACGCATGTTCATCCCGCGTAGTGCTCGCCGGTGCGGCGGACGCCCCAGGCCAGCGCGTTGACGATGATGACGATGCTGATCAGCACCATGCCCAGCCCGATCGCGAGCGCCAGATCGCCC
Organism: Pseudolabrys sp.; assembly: GCA_037385125.1. GTDB lineage: Bacteria > Pseudomonadota > Alphaproteobacteria > Rhizobiales > Xanthobacteraceae > Pseudolabrys. The sequence continues at coordinate 2,875 of JARRNI010000204.1, read as the reverse complement.
TTGGAGGTCTCCAGCGCTATCGCGGTGGTCATGGTACGGGTGAAGCCGTCGATATTGCCGCCGACGATTAGAATGGCGCCGACTTCGGCCGCCGCCCGCCCGAAGCCCGCCAGCAGAGCCGTCACCAGGCTGAATCGCGCGTCCCAGATCAGGGTGGCGATGCGCGTGAGCGGGCCGACATTCATGGCCGCCAGTTCGTCGCGGTATTCGGCCCACAGATCCTCAATAGTCTGCCGCGAAAGTGCGGCGATGATGGGCGAGACCAGGATGGTCTGTGCGATGATCATGGCCTGTGGCGTGAACAGAAGGCCCCATTCGCCCAGCGGCCCCGAGCGCGACAGCAGAAGATAGACCGCCAGACCGACCACGACGGGCGGCAGGCCCATCAGCGCGTTGAGGAAAACGATGGCTGCATCGCGGCAGGGAAAGCGGTTGAGCGCGATGAATGCGCCGACCGGCACGCCGATCAGGGCGGAAAATAATACCGCGCTCAGGCTGACTTCCAGCGACAGGGCGACGATGGCCAGCAGCACCGGGTTGCCGGTGAGCATCAGATGAAGCGCTGAAACATTGCCTTCTCCCGACATCGTGGCCCCGACTTCACGCGATACCACCCTCCCAAATTTTTATCCCTTTTATGCTGGTCCTACAAGAAAGCAATTTTTTCGAAAACAGAGCACAAATATGCAGGCATCTGCCTTCCGCGAAGTTGGTTGTGCCAGGCGGGTTGTCGGGCGCCGGGCGATGGCTATATTGCCGCCGCTTGCCGCAAGCGATTAGAAGGACGGCCGCGCGGCCGACGGCGCGTGCCTGAATTTGGAGGGGTGGCCGAGTGGCTGAAGGCGCACGCTTGGAAAGCGTGTATACGGGAAACCGTATCGAGGGTTCGAATCCCTCTCCCTCCGCCAGTTCAGTCCCTGAGTGGGCACTGAATTTACGCCATTTTTTCCGGTAAGCACCTGTAGCAGCCGGGACTTCGATCCCATGATCCGAACTTCGCCCTCAGCGACCTCGACGCGCTGGGCGAGCGCGCGAAGATGGTCGCGGCGGTAGCCGCCGCCTTCAAGCCGGATGCGCTGGCGTGCGGTGCGGGCGAATTTGCTCAACATCTGCGGCGTGACCGTCTGGCTCCCTGAGTGCTGAAGCATGGCCTGGGCGCGCTCGGCGTCTGCCTTTGCCTGATCGCGGATGGCCTTGAGGCCGTCGATGCGATCTTTGAGCGCCGGGTCGTCCAGGTCGGCGACGCCCGCCTCGATAGCGTCGTAGAGGCGCTTGAGGCGGGCTTCCGATTCCGCTGCACGTCTGTTCAACTCGGCGATATGCTCGCGCTGGCGCTCGGATCGCTCCTGCCGCCGGTCGAGCACTGTAGCGAGAATCGTTTCCAGCCGTTCGGGCTGGAGCAGGCGTTCCTCCAGATGGCTGGCGACAAGATCGTCCAGCTTGTCCATCGGCACGGCCATGCCCTCGCAGGCGGTCGGACCCTGCCGGGCTTTCATGGAGCAAGCGTAGTAGCGATAGCGCCCGCCCTTGCCGGTGCGGATGGTCATGGCCCCGCCGCACTTGGCGCAATGGATCAAGCCGGTGAGCATGGTCGGGCCGCTGATGACTGCGGATGGCGTCACCGTGGGATGCCGGGCCTTGAGCAGCGCTTGAACCGCGTCGAAGGTCTCGCGGTCGATGATCGGCGGCACCGGCACAACTACGATCTCACTGACCGGCTTCAACTCCTTGCTCTTGGACCGCTTGTTAAACTCGTGCTCGCCCACGTAGGTGCGGCGGGTCAGAATGCGGTGGACTTGGCCGATGCCCCAGCGCCCGCCATCGCGTGTGAAGATGCGATTGCGGTTCAGGTGGCTGACGATGTTCTTGACGCCCATCTGGCCCTTGGCACCATCGCCGTGGAGCGCCAGCCGATAGATCAGACGCACCGTCTCGGCGTGGAGCGGGTCGGTCTCCAGCTTCTTCTTGACCTTCGCACCGCGCTGCTCGGCCGCGACGACGCGGTAGCCGATGGGTGGAAGCGAGCCGTTCCAGAAGCCCTGCCGGGCATTCTCCTTCAAGGCCCGCATGACGTGCTTGGCGTTCTCCTTCGACTGGTACTCGTCGAACAGCGCCATGATCTGCCGCATCATGACGTGCATCGGATCGTCGCCCATCTCCTGGGTGATGGAGACGAGCCGGACGCCATTCTTCGCGAGCTTCCTGACGTAGAACTCCAGCTCGAAATGGTCGCGGAAGAAGCGGCTGAACGAGTGGACGATCACCACGTCAAACGGCGTGGGCTTAGACGTGCCCGCCTCGATCATGCGCTGGAACTCGGGGCGGCGGTCATTCGTCGCCGACGCGCCCGGCTCCACATAGGTTTCGACGAGCTGGTAGCCGCGCGAAGTGCAATAGGCTTCGCCTTGGCGCTTCTGGTCGGGAATGGAGACATCGTGCTCGGCCTGCCGCGCCGTCGAGACGCGCAAATAAAGAGCGGCGCGCAGAGGCGCGGTCATGGGCAATGTCTCCTTCTCAGCCGATGCTCCGGCCCGAGCGGCGCGATCGCATAACTCAGGCCACGTTCTGCAACGGACGTGCGCGCTTGATCCGCTCGCGCTCCTTCGGCGTGTTCATCACCTCCCAAAGATCGCTGCGCCGCTGCACGTTGAGCCAGAACTCGGGGCTGTTGCCGAACACGCGCGCCAGGATCAGGGCCGTCGCCGCCGTCACGTTCCTGCGGTTGCCGCACAGTTCGTTGACATGCTTGCGCTGAACGCCCATCGCCTCGGCAAGCGCGCCTTGCGTCAGGCCCATCGGCTGCATGAACTCTTCGGTGAGGATTTCGCCGACAGTCGCCGGCTTGCGCTTGGTGGTCAGCATCCTTGCCTCGCTT
>JARRNI010000203.1:0-7232 GCA_037385125.1 Pseudolabrys sp. | reverse complement strand
GGCAGGTGTTCTGGTGCAGCCTGCGCGTGGCCAAGACCAGCCCCTTGAGCTACCAGTCCGACTGCTTTGCCGTCCATTGACCGATTCGAGAAAAGGATACGCCCGTGCTGCGCGACGACATCAACAAGGCCCTGACCGAGGCCATGAAGGCCAAGAACGAGCGGGCGGTTTCCACCCTGCGCATGATCAATTCCACCTTGAAGAACGCCGACATCGAGGCGCGGGGGCAGGGCAAGCCGGCGCTCGGCGACGCTGAGGTGCTGGCGGTGCTGCAGAAGATGGTCAAGCAGCGCCAGGAATCGGTCGAGCTCTACAAAAAGGGCGGGCGCGAGGATCTGGCTAAACAGGAGCAGGACGAGATCGCCATCATCCAGTCCTACCTGCCTAAGCAGATGTCGGAAGACGAAATGAGCGCGGCGATCGACGCCGCCATCGCCGAGACCGGCGCATCAAGCATGAAGGATATGGGCAAGGTGATCGGCGTTCTGCGCGGCAAGCACGCCGGGCAGATGGAGATGGGGCGCGCGAGCGGAATGGTGAAGGCGAAGCTGTCAGGCGCCTGATGGAACACGGCACCCCGTTGCCGCGTTTCGCCATAAGTGCAATTGTTCCATCGGCATGGACCGCTCGCGGGCGACCGAGGGGCGTGCCGTCAAATAGTTGAGGTCTATGCCATGATGCAGCGGCTATTGCGCCCACTCCTGCTTGCCCTGCTCGCGCTCACCATCCCTGCGTTCGTTTCGGCCGCGGCGGCCGCGCCCGCTTCGGTCAAGGTCCGCCTCACCAACAAGGGCGGCAAGGACCGAATCCTCATGAGCACGCGCCAGGTCAAAGCCGGGCCGGTCGAATTCCACATCAAGAACATTTCCAAGACCGAGATGCACGAATTCCTCGTCACGCGGTGGACGAAGCCGATCACGGCGCTGCCCTACAACAAGAAAAAGGCGCAGGTGATGGAGACCGATTTGCCGCACTTGGCCGGCGTCGAGGGCATGAAGCCCGGCGCGGTGGCGATCCTGCGGCTGCCGCTCAAGCCCGGCTGCTATGTCGTGTTTTGCGACCAGCCTGGCCACTATAAGGACGGGATGGAGGCGCGTTTCGTGGTGAAGGGCTGACCTCGGCGCCCTGAGCCACGCGCCCGGCGAACAGCAAGGCGAAATACTGCCGGAACTGGCGCAGTTGCCGCACCAGGAGCGCAGGGTCGTTAAAGCTGCGCGACAGGATGAGCGCACCTTCGAAGATGGCGATCACCTGCTCGGCGAGGTCGCGCGCGGTCACCGGCGCGGCCGGCTTGTAGCGCGCCAGCACTGCCTCGAATTTCTGCTCGTACACCGCCGACCAGCGCCGGAAGCACTGGCCGATATAGGCCTGCAGCTCCGGCTCGAACTGCATGATCTCGTGCGTGCAGGCGGCGAGCACGCAGCCGGGCAGCGGCTTTGCCCGCTCTTCGATGAAATCCTCCATCGCTTTGAGAAAGGCGAGCGCCTGCTCTAGCGGATCGTCGCTCGCCGCCTCGGCGGCGGCGGCGCAGCGCTCGAAGCGGGCGGTATCGTTGCCGGCGCAGCGCTCGACCAGCGCACGCGCGAAGTCCGACTTGTCCTTGAAGTGGTGGAAGAAGGCGCCCTTGGTCAGCCCCGAGGCGCCGAGAATGTCGTCCAGCGAGGTGCCGGCATAGCCCTGCCGCAGCACCAGCGGCTCGGCCGCCGCCAGGATGCGCTCGCGGGTCTGCGCGCCTTTGTGCGCCATTTTGTGCCCCGTCTGCCCTGCCATCATGATGCCCGGCTCCTTGGCTTCCATCATACCTTCTGGTCTGTAAAATGGCCATAGCAGTCATTCGGTTCAAGGCGAATTCATATACGATATTGATATTAAATGATATTTATAACAGCGTGACGGGTGAAATTTTCCATTGAAAACAGACCGATTGGTCTGTATATAAAAGACCGAACGGTATGTTTTGGGTCGCGCCGCCCTGCTGCGGCGCGTGGCCCGGTCCGATGGAGATGACCGATGGGTCTATCGCTAATCAACCCGATGGAGATGATCATGGTGACGGAGTTCTTCCTGCGACTGTTCTCGGCCTTTGCGCGCGCCCGCGTGCGCAAGTGCGCCAGCAAGATGATGCAGATGGATGAGCACCTTTTGCGTGACATCGGCCTGACCCAGAGCGACGTGGTGCAGTGCCTGAGCTCGCAGCCGCACAAGGCGGGAAGCTGTCTGCCGGGCCGGCGTAGCGAGAATCTTGAGAACACCGCCGCGGCAGCCGATGCTTCGGCCAGGCTCTCGGCCAATCCGCGCGCCGCGCCGCCCTCAAGCGGGCTGGCGGTGTAGCCGCGGCCTGCCGCACGCAAACATTTCGAGATGCAATGGCCGGGCCTTGTCCCGGCCATCTTGCTAGGAGACAAATTGCCGACCTAAGCGGGTCTCCGGTCAGGCCCGGCCACGACAGCGACTTTTTCGTATTTCCTTTCTTGATTTCTGACGGGTGTGGAAAACTAGGAAAACGCCAGCAATCCCAGTGGCCGGTGCAGGTTCCCGCCCTAGCCTCGGAAAACCTCAATTCCACGCTCTAATATAGGACAAACGATTCGCCCCGACCGGCCAACCGATCGCGCGCCTGAAGGCGCCAGGACCCCATGCGCTTCACGCCCCAGTTCCTCGACGAGCTGAAAGCCCGCCTGCCGGTGTCGGAGGTGGTGGGCCGGCGCGTAAAGCTTCAGCGCGCGGGCCGCGAGTTCAAGGGCCTGTCGCCGTTCAACAAGGAGAAGACGCCGTCCTTCTTTGTGAATGATCAGAAGCAGGCCTGGTTCGATTTCTCCTCCGGCAAGAACGGCAGCATTTTTGACTTCGTCATGGAGTCGGAAGGTGTGAGCTTCCCCGAGGCGGTGGAGCGGCTGGCGCAGATGGCCGGCGTGCCGCTGCCGAAGGTTTCGCGCGAGGACGAGGCGCGGGACGCGCGCGCCAAATCATTGCACGAGGTCATGGAGCTGGCGGCGAAATTCTTTGCCGACACGCTCGCCGCCAAGGCCGGCGCCAAGGCGCGCGGCTATCTGGCCGACCGCGGCATCGACGCCGCCACGCAACTGAAGTTTCGCCTCGGATACGCGCCGCCGGAGCGCTACGCGCTGAAGGAGCATCTGGGCGCGCATGGTGTGCCCACCGAGGACATGGTGGCGGCCGGCCTGCTCATTGCCGGCGACGATATCCCGGTGCCGTTCGACCGCTTCCGCGACCGGGTGATGTTTACCATTACCGATCTGCGCTCGCGCGTGATCGCCTTCGGCGGCCGTGCGCTCGAGAAGGATGCCCAGGCGAAATATCTCAATTCACCGGAGACGCCGCTCTTTCACAAGGGCGCGACGCTTTACAACATCGCCGCCGCGCGCCAAGCGGCGCACGAGGGCGCAGCGCTGATTGCGGTGGAGGGCTATGTCGACGTCATCGCCATGGTGCGCGCCGGCTTTCCCGCCACCGTGGCGCCGCTCGGCACCGCGCTCACCGAGGATCAACTCGGTCTCATGTGGAAGATGGCGGATGAGCCGGTGCTCTGTTTCGACGGCGATGCCGCGGGCCTGCGCGCCGCCTACCGCGCGGTCGATCTGGCGCTGCCGCGTCTTGCGCCCGGCAAGAGCTTGAGGTTCGCATTGCTGCCGGAAGGCCAGGACCCCGACGATCTTTTCCGCACCAGCGGGCGCGACGCGATCGCCGACGTGATTGCCGGGGCGCGGCCACTCGCCGCCATGCTGTGGGCGCGCGAGACGGAGGGGAAATCCTTCGACACGCCGGAGCGGCGCGCCGCGCTAGAATCGCGCATCAACGCGGTGACCGCCGCGATAGGCGACGACGCCGTGCGCAAATACTACCGGCAGGATTTCAATGCCCGCCTGTCCCAGTTCTTCGCGCCCGTGCAGGGGCCGCGTGCGGCGCGCGACCAGAATTGGCAGCAAGGCCAATGGCGCCAAGCGGGGCAGGCGCCATGGCGCGAGCGCCGCCGCGACTGGCGGCCGCGCAACGGGCCAGCGCCCGGCAGGGCCGGCCCCTATGTGGTGGTCAGCAACCAGATGGCGGCAAGCCCCCTCCATCGCGGTCACCGCACCGCCATGCCGCGGCGCGAGGCGCTCATCTTGCAGGCCGCCCTCAACCACCCGTGGCTGCTGCACGACCACCTGGAGGAGCTGGCCTCGCTCGAGTTCCGCCACACCGAGGCCGAGCGGCTTAAAAGTGCGCTGATCGACATTGCTGCCCATGCCGCCGCCCTCGATGCGCCGGCCCTGCAGGTGGAACTGGAGGCGCGCGGCCTCGCCGAGCTCGCCGCGCGGGTGGCTTCCGCCATCACCACCGCCTCGGTCTGGGGCGCCGGTCCCGAGGCCGCCCCCGACGACGTGCTGGTCACGTGGCAGCAACTTGTCGCCTTGCATCGCCAGTGGCATTCACTAATTAAGGAGCTCAAGGATGCCGAGCAGGCGCTCGGCCAGGACGCGAGCGAAACCAATTACTTACGGTTGCGTGACGTGAAGACGCGGCTGTCCCGCATGGACGGAACGGAAGCCCTGATCGACGGCTTCGGCACCTCTTCCGGTCGCGGCGTTCGTAGTCTATGAGCAGGCCGCCCGCTGATGGGCTGGTGGGCGTGGTGAGTACAAGGGCCCGCGTGGAATAATGGGTCGGATTCCCGCGGTATTTTCAGGGTTAAGCGGAGCTTAAGCGGGTTCCGAAACACTCTACCGACCTGATTCGGGGCCTCCGCCGTCCATGGCGGCGCGGCCCTTTTTGGCCAATGTGCCGCCCCTGTGGTGGCGCGGCGAGGGTAGGCCAGAAAGGCCAGGAGAGACGGATGGCGAGCAAGGTCAAGGCGCAGGCGGTCAAGGAAGAAGCCCCCGAGAAGGAAGCCGAAGGCGCACCGGACACCCCGCTGCCGCTGCTCGACCTGTCCGACGCCGGCGTCAAGAAGATGATCAAGGCCGCCAAGAAGCGCGGCTATGTCACCCACGACCAGATCAACGCGGTGCTGCCGTCGGAGGAGGTCACCTCCGACCTGATCGAAGACGTCTTCGCCATGATCTCCGAGATGGGCATCACGGTCGTGGAGAGCGACGACACCGATTCGGAGGACGAGGAGAAGGCGGAAGAGGGCGATGACGAGGAGGAGAGCGGCGAGCTGGTCGAGGTCGCTGCCAAGCCGGTCGCCACCACCGAGAAGAAGGAGCCGTCCGAGCGCACCGACGACCCCGTGCGCATGTATCTCCGGGAAATGGGCTCCGTTGAACTTCTATCGCGCGAAGGCGAGATCGCCATCGCCAAGCGCATCGAGGCCGGCCGCGAGGCCATGATCGCTGGCCTGTGCGAGAGCCCGCTCACCTTCCAGGCCATCATCATCTGGCGCGACGAGCTCAACGAAGGCAAGGTCTTCCTGCGCGACATCATCGACCTCGAAGCGACCTATGCCGGGCCCGACGCCAAGCAGGCGCCGCAGGTGTCCGGCGACGGCAAGGCGGCGGCCGGCAACGCGGTCGGCACGCCGGTGCCCGGCGCGCCGCATCTGCAGGTGGTGCAGCCGCAGGCGGCGCCCGCCGCCGCGCCGCAGTCCGCCACCCCGTTCAAGGCCAAGCCAGACGGCGAGGATAGCGACGACAAGGAGAAGGATCCGGGCGAGGCCGCCGCCGAGAGCGATTTCGACGAAGACGACGACATGGAGGGCTCACTTTCGCTCGCGGCCATCGAGGCCGAGCTGAAGCCGAAAGTGGTCGAGACCTTCGATACCATCGCCGACACCTTCAAGCGCCTGCGCCGCCTGCAGGAGCAGGACATCGAGTTCCGCCTGAAGAACACCTCGCTGTCGCCGGCGCAGGAGCGTAAATACAAGAAGCTGAAGGAAGAGATCATCGCCGAGGTGAAGTCGCTGCGGCTCAACCAGGCGCGCATCGACTCGCTCGTCGAGCAGCTCTACGACATCAACAAGCGGCTCGTCTCCAACGAGGGCCGGCTGATGCGGCTTGCCGAAAGCTACGGCGTCGCGCGCGAGGACTTCCTGAAACAGTACATGGGCGGCGAGCTCGACCCGCGCTGGCTCAACCGCGTCTCGAAGCTCAGCGCCAAGGGCTGGAAGGGCTTTGTCGGCCGCGAGAAGGACCGCATCAAGGAGATCCGCGGCCTGGTGCACGATCTGGCGGCGCAGACCGGCGTCGAGATCGGTGAGTTCCGCAAGATCGTCCACATGGTGCAGAAGGGCGAGCGCGAGGCGCGCGTCGCCAAGAAGGAGATGGTGGAGGCCAACCTGCGCCTGGTCATCTCCATCGCCAAGAAATACACCAACCGCGGCCTGCAGTTCCTCGACCTGATCCAGGAAGGCAACATTGGATTGATGAAGGCGGTCGACAAGTTCGAATACCGCCGCGGCTACAAGTTCTCGACTTACGCCACTTGGTGGATCCGCCAGGCCATCACGCGCTCGATCGCCGACCAGGCGCGCACCATCCGCATCCCGGTGCACATGATCGAGACCATCAACAAGATCGTGCGCACCTCGCGCCAGATGCTCAACGAGATCGGCCGCGAGCCGACGCCGGAGGAACTGGCCGAGAAGCTCGGCATGCCGCTGGAGAAGGTGCGCAAGGTCCTCAAGATCGCCAAGGAGCCGCTGTCGCTGGAGACGCCCATCGGCGACGAGGAGGATTCGCACCTCGGCGATTTCATCGAGGACAAGAACGCGGTGCTCCCGATCGACGCCGCGATCCAGTCCAACCTGCGCGAGACCACGACGCGCGTGCTGGCCTCGCTCACCCCGCGCGAGGAGCGCGTGCTGCGCATGCGCTTCGGCATCGGCATGAACACCGATCACACGCTCGAGGAAGTCGGCCAGCAGTTCTCGGTGACGCGCGAGCGTATCAGGCAGATCGAGGCGAAGGCGCTCAGGAAGCTGAAGCATCCGAGCCGGTCGCGCAAACTGCGCTCGTTCCTCGACAATTGATGATTTCGCGCGCTTCGGCCGTCGATTTTCCGTTCGGGCGAGACAAGGGGCGCAAGCTTGACGATGCGCCAAGCTACTCGCTTGCAGAGCTAAAGCGCTACGAAGAGAAGCTATTAGCTCGACGCGAAAACGATCGAGAATTGAGCAATGAATTCTGATGTTCGTTGTCAAGGGCATTGGGCATGCGCATGCGTTCCCGTGGCAGGATCGGGCAAGGCGCGAGGGAGCAATTGCGCAGCGCAGGGGGCAGAGCCGTCAAGACGAC
>JARRNI010000202.1:0-7248 GCA_037385125.1 Pseudolabrys sp. | reverse complement strand
CATCCGTCGGCAAAAGGGGCTGGATCGAAGACCACTGTTCATCGCTGAGCCAGAAAAGATTGGATCGCATCGCCTCGCTCCGAATCAAACACCCAGAGCGAATCAGCAACTGGTTCACACAGCAACAATTTTATTGGGTCTTGGCCCTAGATAGCGACCACACCGTCCGGATCGAGGGCGGGCGCCTCCTGCACGGCCAGCGGATGCCCGAGCACCTGCTCGACCGCGTCGAAGGTGTCGATGAGCGACAGGTTCTCCATCAGCTTGCCGTCGAGGAAGCGCATGAAGTTGGACACCCGGTGACTGATGGGCTGGCCGTCGGTGGTGCGCCGCGACGACTGGCGGCTGAGCATAGCCGCCTGATCGCCGTCCACCACGATCGCCTCGGGCACGAAGCTGTAGGTGCGCAGCACCTTGGGGATCTGGCACTGGATCATGTCGGCAACCGCGGCCTTGCCGCGGTGCGTGCCGCAGAAGCTCAGGTAATCCACCGGCCCGTTGATGGTCCATTCCACGTCGTCGTGGAAATATTGCGCCATGGCCTGGACGTCGCGCGCGGCATAGATCTCGTAGAAAGCCCCGACCAGCGAGCGTGGCACTTGGTAGCCCATCGTCACACCGTTCACACCGCAATGAGATTGTCGTTTTCGGCCCGGTCGCATTCCTGCGTGAGCGGATGGCCGAGCACCTGCTCGGCGGCGTCCAAGGAATCGATGAGCGAGAGGTTCTCGATCACCTTGCCGTCGCGGAAGCGCATGAAATGCGCGAGGCGGTAGCTGATGGGGCGGCCATCGCCGCCGAGGCGGGCCGACAGCCGGTTGAACGTCGCCGCTCGGTCGCCCTCCACCAGCATGGTGTCGGTGACGAAGCTGGCGATCTCGAACACCTGCGGCACCTGCCGCCGCATCATGTCGATCACCACCGCCTTGCCGCGTCGGGTGCCGCAGAAGCACAAGAGATCGACCGGACCGCTGATGGTCCAGTGCACGTCGTCGTCCAGAAACGCTGCGCAGCGCTCGATATCGCGCCCGGCATAGGCGTCGTAGAAGGCCTTCACCACGTCGCGCGGCACGCAATAGCTCATCGCCAGGGCCCCCGGTCCCTCGCGCTCCAGTCAACGCCGGTTGTTGTGTTGACATTACCTTACCCTCGCAAAAATTTATCGCCATTCGGGACGGAAGAAAATTCGTTAACGACGTCATACGTTTGATCAAAATCGCCGTTAAGCGCAGGTCCCGGACGGCGTCGAATCCTTAAAACTATCGTGTTAAAGGGCCGCCCAACAAAAACAGGGACGATTTCCGGGACGTCAGATGGACGCAAGCGTGACGAGCCGAGCGAAAGGGCCGGAGGCGCGGGCGGAGGCGCTGGTCGCCTCCTACGAGCGCGCGAGCTATGAGCGGGTGGTGCCGCCGGTCCTGCAGCCGGCGGAGCCGTTCCTCGACCTCTCCGGCGAGGACATCCGCAAGCGCATGTACCTGACCACGGCGCCTGACGGGGCCGAGCTCTGCCTGCGGCCGGACCTCACCATCCCGGTGTCGCGCGATTACCTGGCCTCGGCGCTGGCCGGCCAGCCGGCCAGCTTCTGTTATCTCGGCCCGGTGTTCCGCCATCAGAGCGAGGGCGCGGCCGAGTTCCTGCAGGCTGGCATCGAGAGCTTCGGCCGCACCGACAAGGCCGCCGCCGACGCCGAGATGCTGGCGCTCGGTCTGGAAGCTACCGCCCATTACAGCCTCGCCGCGCCCGACATCCGGATCGGCGACGTGGCGCTGTTTACCAGCCTGATCGCCGCGCTCGACCTGCCGGCGGCCTGGAAACGGCGGTTGGTGAAGGATTTCAACCGCAAGGCCGATCTGGCGCAGGACCTGGACCGGCTGGTGCTTGGCGGCAGCAACGAGCGCCCCGAATACCAGGGTGTGCTGGCCGCGCTTGCCGGCTCCGACCCGCACGGCGCCCATGCGCTCGTCACCGACCTGTTGTCGATCGCCGGCATCAACCCGATCGGCGGCCGCTCGGTGGGCGAGATCGCCGACCGCTTCCTCGAGCAGGCGGCGCTCGGCGCCAGCGCCCAGCTGCCGCGCGACGTGCGCGGGCTGATTGAGCGTTTTCTCGCCATCGCCGGAGATCCCGACGAGGCAGCGGCCGACCTGCGTGCGCTGGCCGCCGAAGGCAATATGAGCGCGGCGCTCTCGCCCGCGCTCGACCTGTTCGAGAGCCGCACAGGCTTTCTGGCGGCGCAAGGCATCGACTTGAAGCGCGTGCGCTTCTCCACCGCCTTCGGGCGCGGCTTCGACTACTACACCGGCTTCATGTTCGAATTGACCGATCCGTCGCGCACCGGCGACCCGCTGGTGGCGGGCGGACGCTACGACGAGCTGCTGACGCGGCTGGGCGCCGCGACGCCGATCCCAGCGGTCGGCTTCGCGGTCTGGATCGAGCGACTCGACGTCTACGGGGGCGCGGCATGAGCGCGCCCCTGGTGCTGGCGGTGCCGGCCAAGGGCCGGCTGCAGGAAAACGCGGAGAAATTCTTCGCGCGCGCCGGGCTCACGCTGATCAAGCCGCGCGGCGCGCGCGACTATCGCGGCGCCGTGGCCGGGCTGGACGCCGTCGAGGTCGCCTATCTTTCGGCTTCCGAGATCACCGGACAGTTGGCGACCGGCGCCGTGCATTTCGGCGTCACCGGCGAGGACCTGGTACGCGAGATGATTCCCGATGCCGACGCCAAGGTGGTGCTGATCGAGGGCCTCGGCTTCGGCCAGGCCAACGTGGTGGTGGCGGTGCCGCAGGCCTGGATCGACGTGCGCACCATGGCCGATCTCGACGACGTCGCCACCTCGTTCCGCCACAACCACGAGCGCAAGCTGCGGGTGGCGACGAAGTACGTCAATCTCACGCGCGGCTTCTTCTCCGCGCACGGCATCACCGACTACCGCATCGTCGAGAGCTCAGGCGCCACCGAGGGCGCGCCGGCCGCCGGCACCGCCGAATTGATCGTGGATATCACCACCTCCGGCGCGACGCTCGCCGCCAACGCGCTCAAGGTGGTGGACGACGGCGTGATCCTGCGCTCGCAAGCCAATCTGGTGGCCGCGCGCGGCGCGCCTTGGGACGAAGCCACGCGCGAGACCGCGCGCGTCATTCTTGACCGCATCGCGGCTCAGGCACGCGCCCGCGCCTACCGCGAGGTGCGCGCGCGCTTTGCCGCCTGCGACGCCGCGCTGGTCGACAGCGCCAAGCAGAAATTCGGCGTGGCAACGCCGTTCGGCGGGCCCACCTCGTCCGGCATGCTGACGCTGCACTGCCCGCCTCGCCAGGTCTACGCGCTCACCAGCTTCCTGCGCGAGCACGGCGCCGAAGCGGTAGCGGTGGCCGATCTCGACTACGTGTTCTCGCGCGACAATCCGCTCTACGCCAAACTCGAGGCAGGGCTTCAGACGACCGCCGGCACCTGACCGCCCAGGGCAGTGAGCATCTTGTTCACCTCGGCTACCGGCCGCGGCGCGCTGAACAAATAGCGCTGCACGTGGGTATAGCCTTCGCTTTGCAGCAGTTCGAGCTGACCGCGCGTCTCGACGCCCTCCGCCGTGGTGACGATGTTGAGGCTGCTGCCGAGGCCGACGACCGCGCGCAGAATGGCCAGGCTCTCCTTGCTCTTGGTCAGGTCGCGGATGAAGGTCTGGTCGATCTTGATCCGGTCGAACGGGAAGCTGCGCAGGTAGCCGAGCGAGGAGTATCCCGTTCCGAAATCGTCCATGGCGATGCTGACGCCCAGTTCGTTGAGATGGTTGAGCATCGCCAGGGTCCCTTCGCTGTCCTGGATCAGCACCAGTTCGGTGATCTCGAGCTCGAGCCGCTTCGCGGGCAGGCCGGACTTGGCGAGCGCGTCCTTGACCACCTGCACAAATCCGGCCGCTTTGAACTGGGCCGGTGAGACGTTGACCGTCACCGCGATGTCGTCCGTCCATGCGACCGCGTCCGCGCAGGCGCGCTCCAGCACCCATTCGCCGATCGGCACGATCAACCCGGTTTCCTCCGCGATCGGAATGAATTTCAGCGGGGGCATCCAGCCGCGCTCCGGCCGATGCCAGCGCAGCAGCGCCTCGCAAGCGGTGACCTTGCCGGTCTTCAGGTTGACAATAGGCTGGTAGTCGAGCGTGAATTCGCCGTTGACCAGCGTATTGCGGAGATCGAGCTCGAGCGCGCGGCGCTCCTGCATGCGGGCGTCCATTTCCGCCTCGAAAAACCGATAGGTACCGCAGCCGTCGGCCTTGCAGCGGTAGAGTGCCAGGGGCGAAACAGTCGATCGATCCGGCTCTCGGCAAGCGCATGGATGCGCTCGGCAAGTACGGCGTCGAGGTATACCTGTGCCAGATCACCTTCAAGAGCCACAAGATCGATTTCGATCAGGCAAAGGACGTACCCTATATCAGGCTGGTGCCATCGGGCGTCGGCACCGTCGGCGCGCTGCAGGCGAAGGGCTACGGCTATCTGAAGGTCGGGTGAGATCGCGGCGGCAGGCGCCGCGTCGTCATTGCGCTCGATGTTCGCGGGCCCGGCACGCAAATTGCTTTTTCGCACGCTTCCGGTCCGGCTCCGCCCATGGGCGGGGCCGGACGGCGATTGCGCGCGCGGCCCGCGCGCTGGCGACAGGCCCTGCGCCTTGCGCTATAGAAGCCCGATGATGGCAGAGGCTGCAGGCTGATGGCCGCCAGACCGCGCAAATCGGGCCCCCGCAAGGGGCAGGCCGCGCCCGGCCTGTCGATCGTGGTGCCGCTTTACAACGAGGCCACGGGCCTCGCACATCTGCATGGGCGCATCGTTGAGGCGGCTGAGCGGCTGAAAGCCGCACGCGGGCTGAGCGTAGAGGTCGTCTATGTGGACGACGGCAGCCGCGATGCCACCGGCGAGATTGCCGCCGCGCTGCCGGCGGACGGGCTCGACATCCAGCTCATCACGCTGTCGCGCAATTTCGGTAAGGAGTCGGCCCTGCTGGCCGGCCTCGATCATGCCCGGCTCGGCGCCGTGCTGTTCATGGACGGCGACGGCCAGCATTCGCCCGAGCTCATCGACACGCTGGTTTCGCGCTGGCTCGACGACGACTACGACGTCGTCTTCACCGCCAAGGCGCACCGCGAGAACGAGTCGATGCTGCGACGGGTTGGCGTGCACTGGTTCTACGTGCTGCTCAACTGGCGCGCCAAGCAGAAGATCCCCGAGGATGCCGGCGATTTCCGCCTACTGTCGCCGCGCGCGGCGGCGGCGCTGCGCCAGATGCCGGAGCGCAACCGCTTCTTCAAAGGCCTGTCGAGCTGGATCGGCTTCCGCCAAGTGCGCGTCGATTACGAGCCGGCCTTGCGCGCGCATGGCGCGACCACCTGGAACGTCTGGAGCCTGATCGGCCTGTCGATCGAGGGACTGACGTCGTTCTCGGTGGCTCCGCTGCGCATCGCCAGCATGCTCGGCATGCTGCTCGCCGTCATGGCGCTGATCTTCGGCTTCCAGATCCTGTTCGAGACCTGGGTCTACGGCAAGGATGTGCCCGGCTATCCGTCGCTGTTCGTCGGCATGATGGTGCTCGGCGCGGTCCAGCTCATCATGATCGGCGTGCTGGGCGAATATATCGGCAAGCTCTTGTCGGAGGCGAAGGCGCGGCCGGTTTATTTCATCGCCGAGCACAGCGTGAAGCAAGCGCGGGGCTCCGCGCAGGCGTCCACGAAAGAGCCCGGCGAAAAGCCGAAGCCGCGGTTGGCGGCCCCACGCGCGGCCGAGTGAGCACGCAGCCGTGGCCCGGGCCCTGCGCCATATCTGGCTGTGCGCCGACGATTACGGCATCTCGCCCGCGGTCAATACCGGCATCCGCGAACTGATCCTGCGCGGCCGCCTCAATGCCACCTCGGTGATGACGGCGGCGCCGCATTTCAGCGCGGAAGAAGCCGACGCGCTCGCCATGCTCAATACCGGCGAGACGCGGGCGGCGATCGGCCTGCATGTGACGCTCACCGCTCCGTTCCGCCCCTTGAGCGCCGGTTTCGCGCCGCTGCGCCAGGGAGACTTCCTGCCGCATGCGCAGATGATGCGAGCGGCAACGGCGCGGCGGCTGCAGCCGGAGCTAATCGCCATCGAGATCGCGACCCAGCTCGCTGCCTTCGTCAACGCCTTCGGCCGCCTGCCCGACTTCCTCGACGGCCATCAGCACGTCCACCTGTTGCCGCAAGTGCGCGACGCCTTCCTTAAAGTGGCGGCGGAAACGGCGCCCGCCGCCTGGGTGCGGCAATGCGGGCGGCGGCGCGCGACCCGCGGGTTACGCGACCCAAAGGCCCTGGTGCTCGACGTGCTGAGCTTAGGCTTCCGCCGCAGCGCGCGCCGGCAGGGCGTCGCCACTAATCCCGCCTTCGCCGGCGCCTATGATTTCAACAGCAAGGCGCCTTTCGCCCGTATCTTCGCGCGCTTCCTTGCCGGCCTGCCCGACGGCGCGCTGGTGATGGTGCATCCCGGCCATGTGGACGCGGCGCTCGAGGCGCTCGATCCGCTCACCTGGCAGCGCGATCGCGAATTCGCCTTTCTCGACTCGGATGCGTTTCCGACACTGCTCGCCACCCACGGCCTGGTGCTGGCCGCGCCCCCCTGAACGCGCCATTCAAGCTCAGCTGGGTCGCTCGACCAGCCTCGGATCGGTCGTCGGCGGCGGGATATAGTCGCGGTCAGAGCCGTGCGGGCCAACCACGACCACCTTGGTGCCGACTTTCACGCGGCTATAGAGATCGATGATGTCCGCGTTGCGCAGGCGGATGCAGCCGGACGACACGTTGTGCCCGATGGTCCAGGGCTCATTGGAGCCGTGAATACGGTAGAGCGTGTGGCCGATATAGAGGGCGCGCGCGCCGAGCGGGTTGCCGGGACCGCCGGCCATCACATGCGGCAGGTAGGGCTGCCGCGCGAGCATCTCTTTCGGCGGGACCCAGTCCGGCCATTCTTTCTTGGCGGTGATGTGGTGAACGCCCGACCAGCCAAAGCCTTTGCGCGCGACGCCGATGCCGTAGCGCAGCGCCTTGCCGTCCGCCTCGACCAGGTAGAGGAAGTGGTCCGGCGTGTCGACGATGATGGTGCCGGGCTTTTCCTTGCCGCCATAGGCGACGACGTGACGCTGGAAGCGCGGGGCGATCGGCGGATGCGCCGAAGGCTGCTGCATCACGGGCGGCGGCGCCACCGGCACATTGGCGTAGAACGGGCGCGACGCCGGCGCGCC
>JARRNI010000201.1:0-7806 GCA_037385125.1 Pseudolabrys sp. | reverse complement strand
GCTCCGAATCAAACACCCAGAGCGAATCAGCAACTGGTTCACACAGCAACAATTTTATTGGGTCTTGGCCCTAATATGATGTCGAGTCAAAATGCTCCCGCGTCTACGCCTGTCCTGACTTCCGCCCAATCTCGGGCTGGTCGCGCCCTTTTAGGGTAATCGCAGCAAGAGCTCGCAAAACGGGCTTCTGTGGCAACTTCAACCGTTGCAGATTTTGAACGCGGTCACCGTTCGCCCGTGACCAACAATCTTGAAGTGCTGCGAGCCGCGTTCGAAGCGGCCGGGGTCTCTTTGCCCCCCGGCGGCGCCGTCGCAGGGCCTCCGCTCGCGATCAAAGGAAAGTCGCGGGTTGCTCAGGATCGAGTCGCGGTGATCCGATGGGTCAATGAGACGGACCTCGTACACTGGGCTGATCGGCGGGATGGGCAAGATAAATTTCCCGAGCTAATTCGAAGGCTGGTGTTGGCTGAAGTTGGGTACCACCCTGAGCCTCGTTTCCCAACTGGCGATAGCGTTGCAATGCACGGATGGGACGGCCAAACGAAGAATGATACGACGTCGCCAATCGTTCCATTCGGTGATGCTGGATGGGAATTAGGAACCGACAAACAGCCGAAAATAAAGGCAGACAAAGTGTATGCGGACAGAACCAAAAATCCGCTGCACACGGACCAAAAAATAACAACTTTTGTATTTGCGACACCACGCCGCTGGGCGCAAAAAGCAGAATGGGTGAAAAGCAAAAACGCAGAGAAGCATTGGAAAGAAGTAAGGGCGCTCGATGCCGTGGATTTGGTACAGTGGTTGGAGCGGCTCCCGGGAGTGCCCTATGGTTTGCGGCGTTTTTAAAAAAGATTCCTGAAAATGTACGAACGCTAGACGACGTCTGGAAGGAATGGTCCCTTTCGACAGTGCCCCCGCTCAGTATATCTTTAGTCTTGGCTGATAGGGATCAAGCAGCAACAAGGATTTGGCAGTGGCTACGGGGAGAAGCCAATACTTTTGCGTTGGAAGGCGATGCGCCTATCGAAGCGATTGCATTTTTATATGCCGCTATAGACCAATATCCAAAAGACTATCGAGATTACTTTCACTCGCGAGCAATTGTTGCGGCGAATGCGAGCGCAGCTCGATCTTTGGCTAATGTCGGCTCACCTTTGATCATCATTTTGGAAGACGCCGAACCTGGTCTGAGCCGATTGCTGGTAGAGAAAGGCCACCACGTCTTTATCCCTGTCGGCTCGGGCGATTCCGAGCGTGCTTTCAAGCTACCGCGCCCGATCCGTTATACTATTCAAGAAGAACTAATTGGGATGGGCCTACCTAGAGAGCAGGCATCTAATCTTGCTCATGATTCCGCGAGAAGCCTGACAGTACTTCGAAGGCTGGCGCCATCTGCACCTGGGTACAAAGCACCTAAATGGGCGGAAGCGGATGCCGCGCGCGCAATAATTCCTGCCCTTTTAGCGGGAGCATGGGACGAAGCTAAGCCGGCTGATAGACAGGCGCTCGAGCAATTGTCAGGCACCTCATATAGTGAGTTCATACAAGGCTTGACGGAATATTTAAACCAGCCAGATAGCCCACTTCGAAAAATAGATACCGCATGGAAGATTGCTTCACCACGTGATGCGTGGCTTCGCCTCGCAACTAGATTGACGTCTGATGACCTAGAGAGAATTACGCAAATTGCGTCTGAGGTTTTGGGATCAGCCGATCCCCGCTTCAAGCTTGAGTCGGACGAAAGATGGCGCGCCGAGCTAAGCGGGACCTTTCCCACATATTCAGGCTTGCTGCGTACGGGAATTTCAGAAGTGTTGGTGCTTTCGAACGTCTTTAGTTCGAGAACGACAGCGATTCCGAACGCGGATATCTACGCCCAAAAAGTTGTTCGCAGTTTGCTCCACGACGCCGATGCTGAGCCCTGGTGGTCGCTGCATCGGCAGCTCAAGGTTTTAGCCGAAGCCGCTCCGGGTGAATTCTTGAACCCGGTTGAAAATAGCCTCGACAAAAATGACCTGCCAATTATGCAATTGTTCGTAGAAGGAAAAGATGTATTCGGCTTTGGGGGAGGCGGAGAATATAGTCACTTACTTTGGGCGTTGGAGCTCCTTGCTTGGAGTCCGGACTACCTTTCGAAGGTTACTATTTTACTTGCAAAGCTCACGCGCCTTGATCCCGGCGGTAGACTCTCAAATCGTCCCTTAAACAGCTTCTTGCAGATTTATAAGCTTTGGCATCCTCAAACGTCGGCGACGCTGGACGAAAGGATGATCATACTTAATCGCCTACGCAAGATAGAACCAGATGTGTCTTGGAAGTTGATGCTTGAGCTACATCCCAAAAGCCATGACGCGGCGCACGACAGCCCTGTCCCACGCTGGCGCGGTTTCAGTACATCGCTTTCAGAGCCGGTTACGCATGCTCTCATTATTAGGGGCGCAGAAAAGCTTGGTCGCTGGCTTCTTGAGGATGTTGGCGAAAATGCTGGGCGGTGGGACAATTTGATTGAAAAGTTTTCTGACTTTGCGCCAGAGATGAGAAGAGGCGCGATTGATAGACTCTGTAAAATAGCGCCACTTATTAGGATCGATGAGGATAGATTGCGACTGCAATCGGCGCTCCGACGGCTGCTCAATCATCATAGGCAGTTTGAGGATGCAGGCTGGGCCCTACCCACATCAGAGCTACAGACAATCGAGAAAGTCTATACACAGCTAGAGCCTCGCGATCCGATTTTGAAAATCAAGTGGCTATTTGACGATCACAGTCCCTCCATACTTCATCCCAATGGACATGATTGGGAGAAGAACGCTGCCGCAGCGGAGAAGGAGCGCAAAGACGCGATTTTGAATTTGCTAAAAGAGCAGGGATTGGAAGGGGTTTTAAAATTGGCCGCAAGTGTGCGGTTTTCAGGACTGGTCGGCCATGCATACGCGCAGATTGAGGAAGCGAGCGATTTCCCGCAACCTTTCGTGACAGCAATTAACACCGAAGGTCAGCAGAATTGGGATTTCGCGCATGGCGCAATTGCTACTTACTTGGAAAAACGCGGTGAGTCTTGGGCTGATAAATTAATCGACAGGGCCTTTACTCAAGGCTGGAATGATGAAGCAAAAATCAGATTGCTGCATTCTCAACCTAGATCGGAACATTTTTTTGCGACGCGTTGCGGCAATCGGAGGGGCAATTGAGGGGTGCGTACTGGCAGCGCCACGCCGATCTTTGGACTAAACGTTGCGCATGCTTCTGTTCCATGGGTTATCGAGCATTTGCTCTCTGCGGGACGCGCTTTTCATGCAATACAATATGCCGGTCATCATCTAAAGGATGTGCCATCGAAACTATTTATACGCGTTCTGACCGAGGCAGTTTCTGCCAAAGCAAGTGAGGACGCAAACGAGAATATGATGTTTCAACACTACGTCGAAAGAATATTTGAAAAACTAGACAAGGATTCATCCGTCCCTGAGGATGAAATCGCAAAACTTGAATGGTCTTATCTAAAGCTCCTGGAGTTTTCGAGCCGAACACCGAAGACATTGCCAAAGTTGATAGCGACGTCGCCGCAGTTCTTCATTGAAGTTCTTTCGACCGCTTATAAGTCTAACCACGACGAGAAGGGCTTAGATCCAGAGGCGCCCGACTACCAAGTTCGTGCGTCTATGGCTACGCAGGCTTGGAGCCTGCTGCACAATTGGAAGCACGTACCTGGTCTGTCAAATGGCAAAATAGACGGGGCCCAGATCGAGAAATGGATTCGCGAGACGCGAATACTTGCAGCGAAAGCTGACCGCGCTGAAATCGGCGACGTGCAAATAGGTCAGGTGTTGGCGCACGCTCCTGCAGATGACGATGGGGTATGGCCTTGCATTCCTGTACGTGAGGTTATTGAAATCACAAGAAGTGCCGAGCTAGAAAACGGGATATATACCGGTGTATTCGATAAACGGGGAGTAACTACACGGAGTCCGACGGACGGAGGCATACAAGAGCGAGAACTCGCTCAGACATATCAAGCTTGGAGTGAGAAGACGCGGTTAGAGTATCCCCGCACCAGTGCTGTTTTGGGAAAGATCGCTGAGGGATATGAGAGAGACGCCCAACACCACGACGATAATGCCGAGCGGAACCAATGGTAGCTGAATCGCTCGTACGAGCATCGAAAGGCGACGAGTGCTCGATGGCCCGCCTTCGCGGGGCATGACGGCGGAGAGTTTCAGAGGCGCATGATCGCGCAGCAAAACCGGGGTCCCGGGTCTGCAACGCACCACTTCGTGCTGCCCTGCGCCCCGGACACGTAATCTGAGCTTTGCGGCTGCGCCGCGCCCACTGACGCACTTCAAGGCGCGAGGCCGAGAACGCCTCACCCGGCGGCGCGCACCGCGCCCCCTCCGTCAAGACAGGGCGGAGCCGCCAGTCAAGCGGGACAAGCCGACAAGCCCGTGCAGAAGCCGAGCGTATAGGTATAGGCCGCGGTCGCCGTCGCCGCCGTCTCCAGCGACTCGTCGGAGACGTCGCCGTTAAGGATCGCGTCTTCGGCCTCGTCAATCTTGATATCGGTCACGGAATTTCTCCTTCTCCCAGTTCCAAACGCCAGAAGGCAATACTACCCTGAAAGAGGAATGCGTCGAAAGGGCCCAACTGTCCGAGCGCCCGCAAGCCAACTTCGCGATGCCCTGCATCGCCGTCGTGCAACGATGTGGTACGGTCCGCCCGCCGGCGCGCAGGGGAAGCGGCGAGGCGTGCGTGCGTCGCCCTTGCGGCCGCCGCCGCCCGGCCGGTTCCGGCCGACGGCCGGTCGGAGTCCGCGCCGCCGCGCGCCCGCGGGCCGCGTAAGATGAAGTCCATGGGTTCCCCTCATCCCAGCCGGAGTCATGCCCCGCATGCCGATCAGCGTCGATGAACGAATGCGTCAGTGGGATGATTTCGCGGAGCCATACGCGCGGCTGGCGCAGCGCTGCCCGGAAGACATGCTGGATGCGCTCGCCGCACTTGCCGGAAACCGGCCGGCCATCGAGCTGGGCGCCGGCGCCGGCCGGATCGCCATTCCCCTGGCGCTGCGCGGCGTGCCGGTGACCGCGGCCGAGTTCTCGCCGCGCATGATCCGCCATTTGCGCGAAGCCGCCGCACGCGAGGCCGTGTCAAACCTCGAAATTCTTCAGTGCAACTTTGCAAGCCTGCCGGCGGACAAGCGATACGGCCTGGCTTACTGTATCGACAACGGGTTTTTCGCGCTCTGTTCGGAGGAAGAGCAGCTTCGCTGCTTCCGCGCGGTGGCGGATGTTCTGGACGAGGACGGGTTTTTCGTGATCGAGGCGGCGGCGCCGACGCCCGCGCAACTCGATGCCGGGGCCCGTATCGTCTACGCCGCACCGTGCAGCACCATCGTCGAACGTTTCAAGCGCGACGGGGCCTCGACGATAAGCCTCATTGCCGAGATCACGACGAACGACGCGGGCGAAAACACGCAAGCCGCCCGGTTCTGGACGCTGGCGCATCATTACGTCCCGGCGGCGAAGTTCGACGACTACGCAGGCCGATCCGCGATGACTTTGCATGCCATGGTCGGACTGGAGCGGAGCACCTTATGATGGCAATCCGTGGACTTCATCTTACGCGGCCCGCGGGCGCGCGGCGGCGCGGACTCCGACCGGCCGACGGCCGGACCCGGCCGGGCGGCGGCGGCCGCAAGGGCGACGCACGCACGCCTCGTTGCTTGCCCTGCGCGCCAGCGGCTGGACCGTACCACATCGTTGCACGACGGCGATGCAGGGCATCGCGAAATTGGCTTGCGGGCGCTCGGACAGTGGGGCCCTTTCGACGCATTCCTCTTTCAGGGTCGTATCCCCTTCGGGCGTTTGGAACCGGGAGAAGGAGAAATTCCGTGACCGACAGCAAGATTGACGAGGCCGAAGACGCGATCCTACACGGCGACGTTTCCGACGAGTCGCTGGAGACGGCGGCGACGGCGACCGCGGCCTATACCTATACGCTCGGCTTCTGCACGGGCTTGTCGACCTGTCCCGCTTGACCGGCGGCTCCGCCCTGTCTTGACGGAGGGGGCGCTGGCCGGCGCCGGATGAGGCGCCGGAGGTGCGGCATGGCGACGACCCCGAGAAAGACAACAAGGAAGGCGAAGGCCAAGCCCGGCCCTAAGACTCAGCGGCAGCGCATGGCGGCGCGGCGCGGCGCGAGCGGCTGCGCGCGCAAGGGTTGAGGCCGGTGCAGTTCTGGGTGCTCGATCTGCGCGACCCGAAGGTGCGCGCCGACCTGCGCCGGCAGGGGCGGCTGCTCGCCCGCCATTCCGAGAACGACGACATCGATGCCTGGATCGAGCAGGTTTATGACTGGTCCGCGTGGCGGTGAAACGGGGCGACGTCGTCATCATCGCGCACGGCGAGCGCGGCCGGCCTCGCCCGGCGGTCGTCGTGCAAGCGGACGAACTCGGTGACGACACGTCGAGCGTTCTTGTTTCCCCCATCACGTCCGTATTGACGGAACGCTTGCCGGTTCGGCCGATGGTCGAGACCGGCGCCGATAACGGCCTTCGCCTGCGCTCGCAGATCATGACGGACAAGACGCTCGCGGTGCCGCGCGGTCATATCCGACGCGTGTTCGGAGTACTCGGTCCGCCGACAGTGGAACGGCTCGGCTCGGCCTTGCTCGTGGTTCTCGGGCTGGCGCGGTGAGCGGCCGCGTAGGGCGCAGGATGGGTTGGCGCCACCCGGATCGGCGCTTGGCGTCGTCCGGGGCGCAGGCTCCGGCGCGTAACCCACTGACTGAGCTACTATCGGTCAAGTCGTGACCTTTCTGCCCTGTTCACTACAAGAATTCTCAAACGGCATTCAGTTGCTTTTCGGCGAGCGCGACACTCGCGAGGACTTCTTCGAAAATCGGCACCTCACCAAAAATCATCGTTGCCATGGCCGCATAGTCTTTTCTTAGTGGCTCAAGCATTTCTTCGCTCGGTTGAAGCCGGAAAGAGCCACGCGCCGCGGCGTCGAGCCCCGTGTTGCCGCGGTAGAAGAAACTTTTCGCGTGCCGAATGCAGTGAGCAAGCAGAGCCTCGAAGCCGCCGTCAGCCGTCAATAGCCAAGCAAAACAGCCTGAACAGACCCTCAAAAATGAAAGCAATTCACATGTTTCCGAGTTTTTCTGCAGACTGCTAGAAAAGTGCGTTCGGGATCAATCGTCATCACGCCGTTCACGGCCAAAGTGTCTCCGCCAGGGATATCGGCGCTGAGATACGGAGTGATCGTCCGATCTTCATGAGGATCAAGTGCGGATTTCGCGCCGGATTCAATTTTGATCGACGGCACGATGTAATCCGCTTTTTCGACCGCACTTGGATAGCGAATCAACAGACTTTGCCTGTCTTGATCGGTTTCGTCCGGAACGACCTTCAGGCTCGCGGGGCTTTTTCCCGCGGCCTGCATCGTCTGCGTCGCGATGCCAGCAAGTTCGGGACGGAGTTCATCATTGATGTAGCTTTGGCAAGCCGCCTTGATAGCCTCAAGGCGCTCGTTGCGTTTTCTTCGCGAGAGGGGTTCAAGATCATCCACAGAAGCAGCTTCTCCGATGTCTTCGCGAAACACAGTCACATCGATGTCTTCGGAAAAACGAGAGATCAAGCCGTAGCCTTTGGATAGCGATGTGCCTCCCTTAAAGAGCAGCCGAGGGCCGCCTTCTTGCAGCCGGCCGAACAGGGCATTGAGCGTCCAGCAAACCCAAAAATCTTTTTCGATATTTTGGACTGTCGTGCCGAGCCTGGTTGCGGCGGCGAGAAATAGCCCGCGCTGATCC
>JARRNI010000200.1:0-7257 GCA_037385125.1 Pseudolabrys sp. | reverse complement strand
TCCGAATCGATTAGGGTGCTCGAAAAGGAATCACAACCGATTCATCCGATTCAAGAAATCTGATTTGCTTGCCTCATGCGGCCAGCGTCGAAATGTGGGTAATTGAAAGCTTCACCGGATGGTTACGTTGCTTCTGTGCGTTCATGAACTGCGGGGGGGAATGACGACATTGATACGAAACGGTCAAGACCGTCGATCGGGAAAACCGGGGATGGGCCATGAGAGGAAACAACGCGCGCTTTTGTCTGGGACCCAATCAGCTGATCACCCCAGGGGCAGCGGCCAAAGCGGCTGCATTCAGAGACCGAATGCTTGGCTGCACCCGAACGCTTTGCTGAAATGTCCGATTTTTCCTTTCACCGCGGGCGCCGTCCATACACGGTCCACTAGTAGCTGGGAGCCCTCATGATGCGGCAAGTGCCGGAGGCCCATCAAGATGGCCATCGCGCCGTCCCCATGTTTAACGCGCGGTAAATGTCGAAAGCTTATCCCGCCGCGTTAACGTGAAATGCAAACTCTTCGGCCATAGTCCTCGCAGTCCCTTGTAGTCACTTATGCGGCCCGTCCGCCCGGCGGGCCCGCGGTCGGGTCGATATGAACACGGAAAGCATCCCATCCACTGCTCAACCTTTAAATTTCGGTCATGAACGGCTGGGGCAAGTTACCGCCGTTAGTGGCAAAGACGTTACCGTCACACTTAGCGCAGCAGGCGCAAGCCGCGCCACCGTAGGAAAATTTCTTGGCGTGGTCGGCGGTCACTCCATAATTGTAGGCATGATTACCCATGTTGCAGAGCGAGAGACCGTTGAGCAAGACCGGCCCTGCAACGCCATGGCAAAGATGGACCTATTTGGCGAGATCACAATCCAAGCCGGTAAGACGCAATTCCAGCGCGGCATTGGCGAATACCCGACCATCGGCGCACCCGTCATTCCTATGACAGACCGCGAGCTACGGTTGCTCTACAGTGGGCTGTCGACGAAATTGGCGACGATTGGCTTCCTACAGCAGGATGCCAGAATTCCCGCACAGATCGAGATCGAGCCCCTCGTGGGCAAGCATTTTGCCATGGTCGGGACCACCGGCGTCGGCAAGTCCACTGGCCTCAGCATTATACTGCAGGAGATTTTGGCTCGGTGGCCAGACCTGCGCATTTTCCTCGTCGATCCGCACGACGAATATGGGCGCTGCTTCGGCGATAAGGCAGAAGTGCTCAATTCACGCGTGCTACGCCTCCCATTTTGGCTGTTTAACTTTGAGGAGACCGTCGAGGCATTCTTCGGCGGCCGATCGGCCACCGACGAAGAGGTCGAGATTCTCTCCGAGGCCATCCCACTGGCGAAGGCCGCCTACTCACGGTTGACCACGAACAATGTTGCCGTGATGAAGAAGGAGCGGCGCGCCAGTGGCTACACCGTTGACACGCCAGTGCCCTATCGAATCGAGGATCTGATTGCGGAGCTCGATGAACGGATGGGCAAACTCGAGAACAGCTCGTCGCGGGGAACCTATCACAAGTTGATCCGGCGGATTCAGATATTACGCAATAATCCATCCTACCGCTTTATGTTCGATAACGCCACCGTCGGTGGCGACAATATGGCCGAAGTAGTGAGCCAACTTTTCCGCTATCCTGCTGTCGGCAAGCCGTTGGCTATAATGCAGCTCGCTGGGTTGCCAGCCGAGGTGATCGACTCAGTGGTCTCCGTGGTTGCGCGCATGGCGTTTGATTTCGGAATGTGGAGCGATGGAGCCTCGCCACTCCTGTTTGTGTGCGAGGAGGCGCACCGCTATGCCCCTGCCAATGACAAGATTGGCTTCGAACCGACGCGGCGCGCGCTGTCGCGCATCGCAAAGGAGGGGCGAAAATACGGAGTTTCACTCGGTCTTGTGACGCAGCGGCCGGCAGAGATCGATACCACCATCGTTTCCCAGTGCAGCACGATGTTCGTCATGCGGCTGACGAATGATAGCGACCAGGCATTGATCCGCGCCGCAGTGCCGGATGCCGGCACTGGACTATTAAGCTGTGTTCCGTCACTCAGCGCCAGTGAAGTACTAGCCTTCGGCTCCGGCGTGCCGTTGCCGATGCGTATGAAATTCCGCGACGTGCCAGAAGCACTACGTCCGATGAGCGAGACAGGGAATCGGCGGCCAACCGCGGCCCCGTTCGATCCTAGCAGGATCGACTCGGTGATCGAGCGCTGGCGCGCCTCGACTATGAGTCAAGGGACCGGGATCGACGGCAAACAAGTAGAACTCTCAGACTCGAACGCCGACATTCCGCCGACCTCAGCGAATGGCTGGGGCTCATCCCAGGATCTTGCGGATGGACCGCGAGCAGGGCGGCGTGCCGCTGATGTTCAGTCCGCCCTAGCTCAGCGGTTGGATCGCACTGGATTTGGGCGACGCAGGACTTGACGCGATGAAAGTGTGTGGCCGCCCTGCAGGTCGGCACAGTCGCGCAGCGCCAGTGAAGTGCTAGCCTCCGGCTCCGCGTGTCGTTGCCGATGCGCATGAAATTCCGCGACGTGCCAGAGCGCTACCTCCAACGAGCAAAACGTGTTCGGCGGTCAAACGCGGATCCGCCCGATCACGGCAGATTCAAGTTGGTGATCGCTACGGGGGCTGCCGACGAGCAGAAGTGCATCTAAGAGTTACGCCAGCCGCGACGTCTGCGCCGTAAGCTATCTTCCGCATGGATTTCTCCGTTGCGTTAGAGGCCGAGGCGGTCCCCATCGCGAGAAACCTTGCGGTCCCCTGTTTGGCATCGGCGGCGGGGCGCGCGATTTCTGATTATTTTATAGTTAATCGGTGCACAATCCGGTTCCGCCGCCTAACCAGACCGGGCGTGTTACCTAGGCCACGGGCAATCGTCCGGTGTTTAACGTTCGATCACTTTACAACCAAACACGATCGTGAAGTGTCGCCGCCTCGCCAGGCGCGCAATTGTTAGAATTAAAGTAATGCATTCTGAGCATAAGATAGGGGTTCAATCTCGCGCAGCGCGCGACTGATGGAACATGGGGCGCTAATTGGTAGGATATCACGGACGTAGAGGGGGCGGGCTTAATCGAAGTAGATCTGGACATGAACCAACGAGGAAATGCGCACGGCATCTTGGGATCGATGATAGAGTTTATACAGGTCCAACGAGGCAAATGCGCCGAATACAGGAAGGCAATAGTCGATAATGGTAAAACAGTTCGTAGAGCCTGTCGACGAACTCTATCGTGCCCGTGCTACCGACCCGAGCGTTCTTGCTCAGCTACTGATCGCGGGCGGCGATTCGCGGATACACCTAGGACCGACAGGCAATTTGAACGCCTACGGCTGCCGGCCATTGCCGCGGCCTGACGTTCTCAGCTTTGCCTCATCGACGGCAAGTTCCATTTCTGAACGAGCCTATGCGGCGGTTGAGAAATCCGTCAAGAGCTTGCAGTTGGCCAACGACTTCGGTGATTTTGAATCGTTCGTCGAAAAATTGCGATCGAAGTTGAAGACTGTGTGGGGCCTCGGCGAGGAGACTGACGTCATCTTCGCTCCGTCGGGCACGGACGCCGAATTGCGGGCGCTGTTTCTGGCGAAATGCGTCTTGCCGCCGCCGGTTGTCAGCATCGTCGTCGGTTCTGATGAGACCGGTTCGGGTATGTCGTATGCCGCCGCCGGACGCCACTTCGATTCAGAAACTGCCAATAAATTCCAGGTTGTCAGAGGCGAGCGAATTCATGGATTGGCCCACGACGTTAATGTGCGCTTAATCCCAACGCGGGCAGCCGCTAGCTGCGCGCGGCCGCCACAGGAAGTCGATACGGCTGTCTTTAAATCCGTGGAAGATGCAATTGCGGGCGGAAACAGTGTCATTTTGCACGTTATGGCACATTCGAAGCTTGGCGCCTCCTCGCCGACGCCGGAATGCGTGCATCGGATACGCGAGGCCTGGGGTGGCTCGGTTCAGATCATCGATGATGCTTGTCAAGCGCGGGTCAGCCGTGCCCAAATTCGGTCCTATCTGGCGCAAGACAGAATTGTGCTGATTACAGGCTCGAAATTTTTCACTGGGCCCGCGTTCAGCGGGGCCGTCTTGGTCCCGGCAGCACTATCGGTGCGCGCCGCCGCAAATGGCGATGTGCCGATGGGCTTTCTCAAATATACATGCGCGTCGGATTGGCCACCGCGGTTTAAGCGTCTGCGCGTAATATTGCCGCCAACGGTGAACATTGGGCAGGCGTTACGTTGGGCGGCGGCCATTGATGAAATGGAGAGCTACTTTAAAGTGCCGGACCATTTCCGGCGCGCGGCTCTCCGCGAATTTTCGACATTTGTCACGAATTGCTTCGACGGCCGGCCGAATCTGCGCCCGCTCGACCAGCCCTGCTTTAGTAACAATACCGACGAGGAGTTCTCCGTTCCAACGGTTTTTCCGTTTTTGATGCTGCGAAACGGGCAGCCATGCTCCTTGGCTGAAGCAAAAGTTCTCTACCGAGCCATGAACGAAGATCTGTCGGCTATAATGAGAGCGAGTGGGCCCAGCCAGCGCCGGCTACTCTCCCAATGCTGTCATTTCGGCCAACCGGTGGAAATTCCACAGCGCGCCAAGGAAAACGTCGGAGCCTTGCGGGTCAGTGCCGATGCAAGACTCGTTTCGGATAGCTGGTCCGGCGGCGACGAGGAGAGCGCAAATGCGCGCCTACGGTCAAACATCGCTAGATTGAAGATTGTTTTCGACAAGTTGCAATTTCTATTGGATCATCTCGACGACCTCCGCGGCAGTGAACTGCCGCACCAACGCAATACACTCGGTTTCTAAGCGGACAGCCCGTACGTCTCCATTGGGACGATATCGTTCTTGTCGTCGACGAACACAACCTTCGGGGAAAATCGACCGCCGCATCGAATTAACCGAGCGACAGAATGATGACCTCCTCTCAGGTGTGAAATAGCCCGGCGGGTTCGGGGTAGCCATTCAGGCAAATCGGTCGGACGGTTGGTGCTCAAGGCGCAATCGGCCGCCGCCTAGGACTAGTCTTACTGCATCATGACCGTTGCCCGATATTTGCACTGGCTCCCGCAATATTGCCGCGCCACACCAGTCGAATGCTTTCCTTTGCTGGGAAAGCTGGCGTCGTCGATCATCCAGGCTTCGATCGCTCCATGGCTCTCGATCCTTGGCAGCACCATCTCGCAAATCTTGGCCAAGACCTTCTCGTGCGACTACGCTGCCACCCCGATAAAATGCAACAGCTTTTGGTGTCGCGCGCGGACGCCCGGGCTGCGCCGTCCGGGTCGCCGTAGGCTCCACGCTCTTCCGCTGGCACGGAAACATCTGGCCCACGCAGTAGTCGCGCAGCGGCATGGCCAGTTACGCCAACCACGTCCTCGACATGGCTACAAGTCGCGATTGAGTCGTGCCCGAGTTTCGGAGAGTAATCGCAAACCTTCCAGTTCGCGTGGGAACCTTCGCCAATACTCGCAAGGCCGCTCACCTGCGACTTTTCGACTCAGTGAGAGTAGAGGTTATTTCACAAGCGCACCAAGGTCGAGTCCTTGGAGCTCCGAATTGCCGGTTACGCCTTCCCGTTGCATCTCAGCTTTTCTGGTTATCGCCGCTGTGCTTGCCATAGCTGTCAGCTTGGCGAGGTCGACTACAAGCGTGCAGACCGGAACGCGAAGATTGTGTTCCACGAGGCCGCCAATGTCATGCTGACACGATAATACAAAAGGCAGCCGAAGCTAAAGGACTGAATGCGCGAATTAGTGAATCGATTCTGACATTTGGAACCACGTAACCGGCCCTAACCGTTCGGAGTGACTCGATGATTGAGGAACCGAATTGTTTAAATTTCACCACTCCCCCCGGCTAAGCCCTATCAAGCGCCGATGAGCACGCTAAGAATGAAGACACCTGACGTCGAAATCATTGGGGCCCAAGCTGCCATCCTTGACCCATTAGAGGATGGCCATCAGTCAATTGGTTACATCCCGGCCGTCCAATCGACCGCTTGGTCAGCGCGTACTGTTGTTGGAATCCAACATGGTGAATTTTTCCGCATAGGCAGTTAAATGGGTGCGTTAAGGTTGCTTTCTTACGCAACTTTTGGAGTTCGATTGATGGGGCACGAATAACCGGCTACGTTGCGAACGTCGGACGGCATTACAACAGCCCGAGACGGACAGCTATTCTAAGAGGTTATAAAGACCCCGTTTTCTCCTGAGGTAGACTCAGACATCATTATTGGATGGCATGGTATGATTAAAGATTGGCACATCCTTCTTGCCGCCGTACTGCTCGGAATTGTGTTCGCAATAGTCTCGAATCACGATCGCCGCCCCCAAGCTGTGAAGTGGGTACCAAGCTGTTCTAGTCCATGCCTTTTCATTTAGGAGGTTGCCCGGTACTGATGAGTTGCTCTTCGTGCTCGGCTTAATAAGCACTATGTTTCACTGGCCTCGCCATGCTGGCTATTGGGTTGTGGCCGGTCACAAAAGTTGTGAATTTTTGAGCAGTCACCCGGAGGACAAAGCCAGCTCTGAGAGCATGCCCGTATTAGGTCCACTTCATCCGGTGGTCTCAAAGGGTCGACGCATCACTCTATCCTGAAAGGGAAAGAGGGAGTGGTCGGGCGGCGAGGTTATTCAGAGGCTTCACAGCGGCAGAGACAAAAGAGTTTTGGGATCGCTGGCAGCGGGGCGAATCGCTGAAAGCGATTGGGCGAGCGTTTGGTGGCGATCATCATCCATTTATTTTCGGCTGGCCCCGCACGGGGGGATTCGTCCCCTTCCACGGCGCCCCTCAAGGCTGGCATTTACGCTCGCAGTGCGCGAGGAAATATCGAGAGCTATTGCGCTTGATCAATCGGCACGATCGATAGCCAGGTTGCTGGGCCGTTCGCTCTCGTCGGTGAGCAGGGAGATCGGCCGCAATGGCGGCTATTATCGTTACCGCGCGGCGCCGGCCGATGAGCCGGCCTCGTCGTTTGAAACATTGTAAACTGGCGGCCAATCCGTGGCCCCGGCAGGCCGTGGCGGAAATTGTCAGATTGTATTGGTCGCTTGAGCAGATCGCCGGCCGGCCGAAGGGGACACATCCTGAAGGCGGGTCTTGCCAAGTATCGCACGAGACGATCTATCGCAGCTAATACCAACGGCTCTGTTTTCTGACTCTTCAGGGATTCCGGCGTGACGCGATTAATGATTCATTGGCGCGAGGAGGATTCGCGCCATGGCATCAGCAGTCAAGTTGCGGACGGATTTTAC
>JARRNI010000199.1:0-7258 GCA_037385125.1 Pseudolabrys sp. | reverse complement strand
TTCGGCGCTGACGGCACGCCGGGGGCGTCCCGCACTC
The DNA here is from genome assembly GCA_037385125.1 of Pseudolabrys sp. Taxonomy (GTDB): domain Bacteria; phylum Pseudomonadota; class Alphaproteobacteria; order Rhizobiales; family Xanthobacteraceae; genus Pseudolabrys. Next base: position 7,221 of record JARRNI010000199.1, on the reverse strand, counting down.
TGGTGCTCAACCGCGCGCAAGGGGCGGGCGACGAGGCGCAGCGCGCGGCGGAAGTGCGCTTCATGCGCTTCTTCCAGAATACGCCGATGGCGATCGCCACCGTCGACAAGGCGGGCCGCATCGCGCGCAGCAATGCGCGCTTCGCCAACGCCTTCGAGGATGTGCTCAAGAGCGACGCGCGCTCGATCCTGGCGGTGGTGGCCGCGAACGACCGCCCGGCGCTGGAAGGGGCCATAGCAAAAGCGGCCGCGGGCGAGGGCGACATCGCGCCGGTGGAGGCCAAGCTCGCCGGCGCCGACGACCGCTGGGCGAGCTTCTACGTCTCCGCCGTCGACGCCGCCGACCGCGACGGCGAAGCGGCCATCGTCTACGCGCTGGAGACCACCGCGCAGCGTACGCTGGAAGACCGCATCAACCAGCAGCAGAAGATGGAGTCGGTCGGCCAGCTCGCCGGCGGCATCGCCCACGATTTCAACAACGTGCTTTCCGCCATCATGATGGCGACCGACTTCCTGCTCAATTCGCACCGGCCGACCGATCCGTCCTTCAAGGACATCATGCAGATCAAGCAGAACGCCAACCGCGCTGCCGCCCTGGTGCGGCAGCTCCTGGCGTTCTCGCGTAAGCAGACGCTCCGGCCGCAGGTGCTCGACCTCAACGAGACGCTGAGCGACCTCACCATGCTGCTGCGCCGGCTGATCGGCGAGCGCGTGACGCTGACGCCGGCGTTCGGGCGCGACCTGTGGCCGGTGATGGCGGACCTCTCCGAGTTAGAGCAGGTGATCGTCAATCTGGCGGTGAACGCGCGCGACGCCATGCCGGAGGGCGGCAAGCTCACCGTGCGCACCGCCAACGTCACCGCCGAAGAGTGCGCGAAGTTCGCCACCAAGGGCATGCCGGCGGCCGACTACGTGCTGGTCGAGGTGAGCGACACCGGCGCCGGCATTCCGCCCGATATCATCGACAAGATTTTCGAGCCCTTCTTTTCGACCAAGGAAGTGGGCAAGGGCACCGGGCTGGGCTTGTCGACGGTGTACGGCATCGTCAAGCAGACCGGCGGCTTCATCTATGCCGCGTCGCAGCCGGGCCAGACCGTGTTCCGCATCTTCCTGCCGCGCCATGTGCCGGGCGCCGAGGAGCCGGTCGCGCAGCTCCCCGCCGAGGCGCCGGAGATCGCCGGCGCCCTGTCGGCGGCCGAGCAGGCGGCGCGCGCGGCGCAGACCGACCTGACCGGGCAGGGCACCATCCTGCTGGTCGAGGACGAGGAGGGCCTGCGCGCGCTCAATGCCCGCGGGCTTTCCTCGCGCGGCTACAACGTGCTGGAAGCCGGCAACGGCATCGAGGCCGTCGAGGTGTTCGAGAAAGAGGGCGGATTGGTCGACTTGGTGGTCTCCGACGTGGTGATGCCGGAGATGGACGGCCCGACGCTGCTCAAGGAGTTGCGCACGCGCAATCCGGACGTGAAGATCATCTTCGTGTCCGGCTATGCCGAGGAAGCTTTCGCCAAGAACCTGCCGAGCGACGAGCAGGGCAAGGAGCAATATGCCTTCCTCGCCAAGCCGTTCACGCTCAAGCAACTGGTTGCCGAAGTGAAGAAGACGATGGCGTGAAATGCGCGGCGAGGCTGCGTGTCGATGAGGCAACCCCCAGGACGCCTTCACAATTTGTTAACGGATGCCGTCCCTACCGCGGATTGTGCGGATTCCACGTTACAATTCCGCTCTTTGCGTTCTTGGTTGGGTTTTGCCCTCTCCGTCCTCCATGCTTTCTCGTTGACGTTGCGGCGAAATCGGTCTAATGGCGCGCCCGCAATCTGGTTTTCGGCTTCATCTTGCTGCCACGCACCCGGCTTTGGGCCAGCGCTTCAGCTTCAAGTGGATCTCCCAAAACACGGATTGTTGCCGCCCGGCGCGATGAGCGCGTGGGCGACCAACGAGAGCGTGAAAGGATAACTGAATGGCTACCGGAACTGTGAAGTTCTTCAACACCCAGAAAGGCTACGGCTTTATTCAGCCGGATGACGGCTCGAAGGACGTCTTCGTGCACATCACCGCCGTCGAGCGCGCCGGAATGCGCCCGCTGGTGGAAGGCCAGAAGGTGAGCTACGAGATCATCACCGAACGCGGTAAGCAGGCCGCTGGCAATCTGCAGTCGGTCTGACGCCCAATACCAAGAAGAACTTCGCGCGAGATGAAGCCCGGCGGCGACGCCGGGCTTTTTTGTTCCCGGCGAACCGGGCTAGGGTTGCGCATTATTGCACAAGAGGGAGGCAGCCATGGACATTATCGCCTGCGGATCGCGGCCCTCGCGCCGCATGAGCGCGCCGAGCTTCACCGGCACGGTGTGGCAGGACCCGATCATCCAGGCGCCCGATCCGGCGCTGCTGCGCTCGGCCTGGGTGCGCTTCGAGCCGGGCGCACGCACCGCCTGGCACACCCATCCGCTCGGCCAGACCCTGCACATCACCTCCGGCGTCGGCCGGGTGCAGACCTGGGGCGGGCCGATCCAAGAGGTGCGCGCCGGCGATACGGTCTGGATTCCGCCGGGCGAGAAGCACTGGCATGGCGCCACCCCCGAGCACGCCATGGAACACATCGCCATGCAGGAGCATCAGAACGGCGAGCACGTGAAATGGCTGGAGCCGGTCACCGACGAGCAGTACGGCGGCAAGGTCGGGGGCTGATCGAGGGAGGAGGCGTGCCATGCGCTACCAGTTGTACTACTGGCCGGGGATCCAGGGCCGCGGCGAATTCGTGCGGCTGGCGCTCGAGGACGCCGGCGCGTCCTACGACGACGTGGCGCGCAAGTCGGGCGGCACGTCGAAAATGATGGCGCTGATGAACGGGCGCGAGAAGCGGCCGGCGTTCGCGCCGCCGTTCCTCAAGGCCGGAAGCATGGTCATCGGTCATGTCGCCGAAATCCTCTTCTATCTCGGCCCGCGGCTGAAGTTTAGCCCGCGCACGGAAGCCGACCGGCTCTGGCTGCACCAGTTGCAATTGACGGTGACCGATTTCGTCAAGGAGATCCACGACACCCATCACCCGCTCGGCTCCAGCCTCTACTACGAGGACGCCAGGCCCGAGGCCAAACGCTACACGGAGAGCTTTCTCGACGAACGGGCGCCGAAATATCTCGGCTATTTCGAGACCGTGCTGGACAAGAGCAAGGGGCCCTATCTGCTCGGCCGCCGTCTCACTTATATCGACCTGTCCATGTTCCAGCTGGTCGAGGGCCTTCGCTACGCGTTTCCACAAGCGATGCAGTCGCTCGAGCAGGACGTGCCTGGCCTTGTGACGGTGCACGACAAGGTGGCCGAGCGGCCGGGCATCAGGAAATATCTGGCCTCGCCGCGGCGCATTGCCTTCAACGAGAGCGGCATATTCCGGCATTACCCGGAGCTCGACCGCTAGATCATCCCTCGGCGTTCAGCGTCCTGCCGCCGGCGCCGACCGGCTTGGCCGCAATCAGCGCGAAGGCGATCACGCAAGGCGCGGTGCCCTTGTTGACCCAGTTGTGGATGGTGCCGCGCTGCACCAGCACGTCGCCGGCCTTCAGATGCACGCTGCCGGTATCGAGCTCCATGTCGATCTCGCCCGAGATCACCACGGCGTAGTCGATCGAGTCGGTGCGGTGGGTGCGCGGCGCGACGCCCGGCCCGAACGAGACCACGCGGAACACCGAGCCGCCGGGAATGGTGGTGGCGATCTTCTTGGCCGAAGGGTCCTCGCTGCCGTCGTTGTCGACGGGCAGGGTTTCGGTCGACCAGATCACGCTGTGTTCGGCGCCGGGCCGCTGCGAATGCACGTTCTTGACCTGCTCGTCGATTAGCACCTTGGCGCGGCCTTGGTCGTCGTGACCGGTGACGACGCGGCGGATAGTCAGGCTCATGGCTACATCCTCCCTTGGATTCTTATCGGTTCCGCTCGCCGGCCGGCGGTCTGCGGCCTGCCTCGCGCCAGATGAGGGACAGGCCGGAGCCCACCACGACGGCCGAGCCGGCCAAGAGCGTGAGCGTTGGCACGTCGCCCCAGAACAGGAGGCCGAGCAGCATCGCCCACACCAGCGAAAAATAATAGAACGGGCCGACCGCGGCCGGCGGCGCGAGCGACAGCGAGCGCGTCCACAGATACTGGCCGACGCCGTTGAAGGCGCCGTTGACCACCAAAGCGGCACCGTCCTTCAGGCCGGGGGTGGCGTAGCCGAAGAGGGCGGCGGCGGCGGCGAAGAAGGCGGTGAGGCAGACCATCTGGTACATGGTGAGCGTTTCGGCGGATTCGGTGGCGCTCAGCCCCCGCACCGCGGCGGTGACGCTGCCGTACATCACGGCGTTGGTAATGGCGAACAGCACGCCGATATTGAAGCTGCCGGCGTCGGGCGCGGCCACCAGCAGCACGCCGAGAAAGCCGACCACCAGCGCCGCGCCGCGCGCCAGCCCAATGCGCTCGCGCAGGAACAGGGCGGCGGCGAGCGCCGCCCAGATCGGCGCCGAGAAGTTGATCGCCACCACGCCGGCGAGCGGCATCAGGCTGAGCGCCAGCACGAACAGGCTCTGTGCGGTGCCCTGCGCGGCGTTGCGCCCGAGATGGGCGCCGAGCCGCCGCGTGCGGAACACGGCCAGGCCGCGCCGCGGCAGGATGAGCAGAGTGACGACCGCGAGCGAGCCGAGCGCGCGGAACAGCAGCACCTCGGCGAAGGAATAGGTCGCTACCTGCCATTTCGAGATGGCGAAAGAGGCGGCGAACAACAGGGTCGCGCCCAGCATGAAGACGATGCCGAGCGGCACGCGGTCGGCGCGGGCAGGGAATGCCGGGTTGGAGGGCAAGGTGACGCGTGCTCCGCAGGGACGCGCGGACCTAGCACGGCCGCATCGGCGTTGTCATTGCCGCGCTCGCATCGCCCCCGCTCACATTGGATTCGGATATTCAGTTCGTCATTCCGGGACGCCGCGAAGCGGCGGACCCGGAATCCATACGCCGCAGCGCCCGGGTTATGGATTCCGGGTTCGCAGCCTTCGGCCGCGCCCCGGAATGACGACGAGAATGGATCAGCCGAATCCAGTATGAGCGGAGGCGGGGCGCGGGGACGAGCGGGAAATTCAGCGTGAACGAAAACCTCTAACGCGCAGCCCGGCGCCCCGCCTTGCGCTTGCTCGTCCGACCGGCCTTGCCCTGGCGCGCCGCTCGCGCCGCGCGGCGCTTTCTTTGCTCGCGCAGTTCGCGCGCGCGCCTGGCCCGGCGCCGCCGGCAGCGCGAGCACTTGCACTTCGAGCGGCCGATGACGTTCTTCAGGTAGTCGGTGCCGTAGTCGTAGACGATCTCCTCGCCCGGCTTGATGTCGCGCAGCGCCTTGATGAACACGCGGCCGCGCCAGATCACCGATTCCGCGTTCGGGTTGCAGGAATGGTTGGCGTAGCGCGCCACGTTCGAGCGCGCGGTGCCGTCGATGGTGCGGTTCTTGGAGACCTCGTAGAGATAGCGGTTGCCGCGCCGCTCGGCCCGCTCGGCCGCTTCGGCGTCGAGGATCGGCCCCTTGTATTCGGCGATGCGGGTTTTCTTCTTGATCGGCCGGGTGGCGAACAGGCCGAGGCCGGTGAGCGCGCGGCCGACGCGGAAGGGTCTGGGCGGCATTCGTTTCGGGAGGGGTGATTCCAAGCTTGCCAGCGCGGCAATGCCAGATGCGCACGCGCGCGTCAATAAAAGCGCTGCGGCTTTCCCCCGATTGCGCGGATGCGGCGGCTATTCGAGCGCCGTCACCTTGATGCGGCTCCCGCGCGGCAGCGGCGCGCGGCCGATATAGTCGACCTTCACCCGGGTCAGCCCGTGGCCGTAGAAGCCGAGCAGCTTGGCGGTCCTGGCCGAGACGTCGATGAGGCGGTTGCTCACGTAAGGCCCGCGGTCGTTGACCCGCACCACCAGCGAGCGGTTGTTGGCGAGATTGGTCACGCGCACCTTGCACGGCAGCGGCAGGGTGCGGTGGGCGGCGGTGACGGCATGCATGTTGAAGGTCTCGCCGTCGGCGGTGCGGCGGCCGTGGAAGCCAGCGCCGTACCAGGAGGCGAGGCCGATCGCGCTGTAGCTGACGTTCTTGTAGGAGCCGACCTCGTGCGGGCCGGGCTCCGGCTCCTTGGGCTGCTTGGTGCGGCTGCGCGTGGCCACCTTGCGGCTGTGGGATTTGGCGTGATGCGCCGTGGCGCGCTTCCGGGCGGCGGTCTTGCCGGTACCGCTGTTCGCCGCGTCGGTTTTGGCGAGATCGCGCCCCGCCATATTGCTGTTGGCGCAGGCGGCCAGCGCCAGGCAGGCCCCGCCCAAGAGCACGACATGTAAGATGCGGCCCCAGCGGCCGCGACGCCCGAACCCTACCATCCCCGTATGGTTCCCCGGTTATTTGGCCCCCCGGGGGCCTGCGTTAACGCTAGCCGAGTCCGGCGGGCGGGCGGTGGTAAATTCGGAGGGCTGCGCAAAATTGGCACGGAAAAAGTTCCGCGCTATGGGCCGGCATGAGGCTGGGAGAGGCACGACAAAGAGGGACGCCATGAGCCAACGCGACGAATTCCACAATCTCGACCGGCCGGACGACGGGCTCGAGCGCGAGCTGGCACCGGGGCTGGTCACGCGCATCTTCGCCGGCGAGCAGGCCATGTTGTCGGTGGTGACAATCGCGCCCAACGCGGAGGGCAAGATGCATTCGCACCCGGAGGAGCAATGGGGCGTGCTCTTGGAAGGCTCGGCCGTGCGCTTCCAGGGCGGCGAGGAAATCCCGGTGAAGCAGGGCGACTTCTGGCGCACGCCCGGCAACGTGCCGCACACGCTGCGCGCCGGGCCGGAGGGCTGCCGCGTGCTCGATATTTTCGCGCCGCCAAGGGCGGAGTATCGAAAGGCGGGGAAGGGGTTTGGCGGTGGGTGAGGGAAGGCCAACCGTAACGGGCAACAATCGTCAGGAATACAATCGCAAAAGCGGGCAGGCCCTTGCTGCCAGCGCTCAGGTAAGGTTGGTGTTCTATCGCTGCGTTTCGTCAGAGTCGCATGACCCGCAGCCGGGAATCGCCATCCGAATAGATTATTGTAGTGCTGTAGTGCTATTTTGGCGCAGCGCGGAGGCTGCTATTACTGACCAGTGCGTAAATATCCAACTATATGGCGGCTGCGTAGCGAGTAGTATCCATTTGGAAGAAGGCGCGAACCTTCTCGGGATTCTTCTGCAACAGTCGCAATCTTGAGGTCA
>JARRNI010000198.1:0-7266 GCA_037385125.1 Pseudolabrys sp. | reverse complement strand
CTGCACCGCCTCGGCATTTTCTTCACCGCCTCGCCGCGCTTTGCCGATCTGCTGCTGGTCACCGGCCCGGTGACGCAGCCCATGCTCGGTCCCTTGCGCGCGACCTATGATGCCATGGCCGAGCCGCGCTGGGTGGTGGCCGTCGGCACCTGCGCGGTGTCGGGCGGCGTAGCGGAAGACGGCTACGCCTGCGGCCACGGGCTGGACGGCGTACTGCCGGTCGATGTCTATCTTCCGGGCTGTCCGCCCAATCCGGCGGCGATCATGCAGGCGCTGCTGATGTTCCTCGACCGCTCGCCGCAACGGGTGCAGGGAGGCCGGCTTGCCGAATGATCTCTTGACCCTGGCCTTCTTCGTCTGGCTCGCCGCTGCGGTGATCGCGCTCACGGGGCGGGGCGCGGTCTTCGCCCGCGGCTTGCTTTTTGTCGGCAGCGCGGCCGGCGTGGCCGCCGCCCTGCTCGCGTTGCCGCATGGCACGGCCGCGGTCACTTTGCCGACCATGCTCGCCGGCGAAACCGTGCCGTTCCAGATGAGCCCCGACGCACTCTGGCTGTTCGGCTTCGGTCTGGCGCCGGCGGCGTCGGCCTGCGCGCTGGCAACACCGGCCAAAGCAGGCCGCTCTGCCTGGCTGTTCGGCGCCGCCGTGAGCCTCATCGGCGCGCTCGGCGTGTTCGGCGTACAAGAAGGCGCGGGCTTCCTGATCGCCTGGGAGATCATGAGCTTCGGCGGCGCCGTGATGATCCTGAGCGAAAACCTGGCCCCGCACACCGGACGGCCGGTGTTGTTCATGCTCGGCCTGTTGGAGATCGGGGCCATCGCGCTGGTGGTCGCGATCCTGCTGTTGGCGGTGCCCGCGCATTCATTCGCTTTTGCCGCATTCGGTGCCGGCAAGCTCGGCATCACCGCGCTCGCGGCGACCGCCGTGCTTCTGGTGATCGGCTTCGGCGCCAAGCTCGGCCTGCTGCCGTTCTACGAATGGTTCCCCAATGCCTATGGTGTCGGCAGCGGCGCCTCCGGCGCGCTGCTGTCCGGCGTGGTGCTGAACGCAGCCTTCTACGGGCTGAGCCGCGCCCTCACCGCATGGGCGCCCGGCCCGCACCTCGACCTGGCCGCGGGGATCGGCATGTTCGTCGTCGTGGTCGCCGTACTCAGCGCCATTCTCACCGCGCTCTATGCCTTCCAGCAGGAGGACTGGCGCAGACTGCTGAGCTTCTCATCCGCCGAAAACGCGGCGCTTGCCACCGCCATGCTGGGCGTCGCCTTGATCTTCCGCGGGCATGGCATGGCCGAGCTCGCAAGCCTGGCCTGGACCGTCGCGCTCTTGCATCTCGCCGGCCACGCGCTCGCCAAGGGCGGGCTGTTCCTCGCCGCCGACGGCATCTACCGCGCCACCGGCCGCTACGCCATCGTGCAGACCGGTCTGCTACGGCGCAGCTTCTGGGCTTTCGGCCTGGGCGCGCTGTTCGCCGCCATGAGCCTCGCCGCCATGCCGCCGCAGGCCGGCTTCGTCAGCGAATGGTTCATGTTCGAGACCGTGTTCCAGGGCTTCCGGCTCGACACGCTGGCGAGCCGGCTGGTGCTGGCGCTGGCCGGCGCAGGGATCGCGCTCACCGTCGCGGTCGCCTTCGCCACCTACATCAAAGCCTTCGGCGTCGGCCTGCTCGGCCGCTCAGCCCGCAACGATCCGCCGGTCGCGTCCTCTTATGGCGGGGCGGTCGGCCTGTTGGGCATCGGCGTGCTGGCGCTGGCGGTCGGCATGCCGCTCTGGCTCGACGGCCTCCGGGGCGCGGTGGCGGATACGTTCGGCACGCAGGCCGCCCAGGCCATGCACCAGGGGCTGATCCTGGTGCCGCTCACCGCCAGCTTCGCTTTCATCTCGCCGAGCAAGCTCATCATCGTGATGCCGCTGCTCGCGCTCATCCCGATCATCATGGTGATCGCCAGCCGCCGCCGTGCGGTGCGCCGCGTGCCGGTCTGGTATGGCGGGCTGGCGCAGGACCCGGCGCGGGCTTCCACCACCGCCCTCACCTTCTCCAATGCGCTGCGCACCTTCTACAGCTTCGTCTACCGGCCGACCGAGGAGACGCGCCGGGAGGCCAAGGGCGCGCATTACTTCGTGCACCGTCTGGTGTTTTCGCACGACGTGGCGCCGATCTTCGGGCCCTATCTGTTCCGGCCGGTGACGCGCGCCGTGTTCGGCGCCGCAAACAAGCTCAAGGCCCTGCAATCCGGCCATTTGAACTTTTATCTTGCGTTGATCGGCGCCTTGCTGATCATCGTTCTCGCGCTGGCGCTCGTTTGAACAGGGGGAAACGCCGACCGGCCGCGAGCATCAACGGCATGAAGGGGGGACGCGATCATGAAGATTCCCCGCGACGCAGTGCTGCTCCGCATTTTCTTCGGGGAAGACGACAAGCATGGCCAATTGCCGCTCTATGAAGCGGTGGTGGTCAAGGCCCGCGAGATGCACCTGGGCGGCACGACGGTGCTGCGCGGGCATGTGGGGTTCGGGCATTCCAGCCGCATCCATACCACAAAGATCTTGCGGCTTTCGCAGGATCTGCCGGTGGTGGTGGAAATCGTCGACAGCCAGGAAAAAATCGACGCGTTTCTGCCCATTCTCGACGGGATGATGTCGAGCGGGCTGATCACGATGGAAAAGGTGCAGGTTCTTCAATACGGCTCCGGTGGCGAGGCGGCTTCCAAGGCTGATCATTGATGCTGCGCTTTTCCGCCCTTTCGCGCGCGGCGCGCTCTGGCATGGCACGGGAACATGCGCTATTGTCCGTGCGGGCACTCACAACAGCAACATCGACGGCTGCGCAAACAGCCGCTATCGAATGGGAGAACGACCAATGACCTGGACCACCCCCACGCTCGTCGAAATCTGCATCGGCCTCGAGATCAACGGCTATCTGCCGGCCGAGTTCTGACGCAGCGCGAGACTTAACGCTCAATGGGACGCTTGACGGCCGTCGTGCTCGGCTCGGCGGCGGGCGGCGGCTATCCACAATGGAACTGCTGCTGCCCCGTCTGCCGTCTGGCCTGGGACGGCGACGCCCGCGTGCATGCGCGTACGCAGGCGAGTATCGCCGTCTCGGCCGACGGACAACGCTGGATTCTGCTCAACGCCTCCCCTGACCTGCGCGCGCAGCTCGCAGCAACGCCGCAGATCCAGCCGCGGCATTTGAACGGCGAGGTGCGCGACAGCCCGATCGCTGCAGTGGTGCTGACCGGCGCCGAGGTCGACCAGATCGCGGGCCTCTTGCACCTGCGCGAGCGGCAGCCGTTCACCGTCTACGGCACGCAGGCAACCCTCGGCATCGTCGAAGACAACTCCGTGTTCGGCGTGCTGGCGCCCAACGTGGTCAAGCGGAAGCCGGTCGCGCTCGGCGAGCCCTTCCTGGTGGCAGGCGTCGAGGTCGAGTTGTTCACGGCACCCGGCAAGGTGCCGCTCTATCTGGAAAGTGACGATCCGCAGACGGCCGAGGAAAGCGGCGCCAATGTGGGCGTCGAACTGCGCGCCGGCGGCCGGCGTCTCGTCTTCGTGCCGGGCGCGGCAAGCGTCACGCCGGCGCTGAGCGCCCGGCTGGAAAAGGCGGACGTGGTGATGTTCGACGGCACCCTGTTCACCGACGACGAGATGATCCGCAACGGCACCGGCCCCAAGACCGGCCGCCGCATGGGCCATATGCCGATCGACGGCGCCGACGGCTCATTGGAGGCGCTCAAGGGTCTTTCGGCGCGCCGCCTCTACATCCATATCAACAACACCAACCCGATCCTGATCGACGGCTCGCCCGAGCGCCGGCGGATCGAGGCGGCGGGCCTCGAGGTCGCCGAAGAGGGAATGGAGATTGCGTTGTGAGTGTGATGACTCCCGATGAACTGGAGGCCGCGCTGCGCGACATCGGTGCCAAGCGCTATCACAACCTGCATCCGTTCCACCGCATGCTGCACGATGGCCAATGCAGCAAGGGCCAGGTGCAGGCCTGGGCGCTCAACCGCTATTACTATCAGGCCTCCATTCCACTCAAGGACGCGAGCCTAATCGGGCGCTGCGAGGACCGGGCGCTACGGCGCGAATGGCGCAGCCGTCTGGTCGACCATGACGGCGAGCACGAGGACGACGGCGGCATCGCCCGCTGGCTGCGGCTGACCGATGGGGTCGGGCTGCCGCGCGACGACGTGGTGTCCACCCGTCTCATCCTGCCGGCGACGCGCTTTGCCGTGGGCGCTTATGTGCGCTTCGTGCGCGAGAAGACCCTCTTGGAGGCGGTCGCCTCCTCGCTCACCGAACTGTTCTCGCCCATTATCATCGGCGAGCGCGTGGCCGGCATGCTGAAGAACTATCCCTTCGTCACCAAGGAAACCATGGCCTATTTCGACAAGCGTCCGCCGCAGGCCAACCGGGATTCCGCCTTCGCGCTCGAATACGTGCGCCAGCACGCCACCACGGAAGAGACCCAGCGCGCCGCGCTCGATGCCCTGCTTTTCAAATGCGACGTGCTGTGGTCCATGCTCGATGCTCTTTATCACGCCTATGTCGCGCCAAAGCAGGTTTCGCCGGGCGCCTTCGTTCCGGAGGATCAAAACGCATGACGGCCGCGCCGCGCACCATCGCCGACGACAGCGTGCCGCGCCTGCCGCGCGGCGTGCGGCTGGTCGACAGCCCGGCGCAGGGCGGCATGGTGCTGTTGGCGCCCGAGCGGGTGTTCAAGCCCGATCCGATCGCTATCGAGATTCTCAAGCGCTGCGACGGCAAGGCCACGGTTTCCGCCATTGCGGACGCGCTGGCGGCGGCGTATAGCGCGCCGCGAGAGCGCGTGCTGGCGGATATCAAGACGCTGCTCGGTTCGCTGGCGGACAAGCAGTTGCTGGAGCTTTGATCATGGCCGCGGGAAACGGACAGGTTCTGCATAAGCCGCTCGGGCTGCTGGCGGAATTGACCCACCGCTGCCCGCTCGCCTGCCCCTATTGTTCCAATCCCCTGCACCTCGATCCGCGCAACGAGGAACTCGACACCGCCACCTGGACGCGCGTGTTCCAGGAAGCGGCCGCGCTCGGGGTGCTGCAGGTCCATATTTCCGGCGGCGAACCGTGCTCGCGCCGCGACATCGCCGAACTGGTTCAGGCCGCGCACGACGCCCCGCTCTACACCAATCTGATCACCTCCGGCGTCGGCGTGAGCAACGAGAAGATCGCCGCGCTCTACGATGCCGGTCTCGACCACGTGCAGATATCGATCCAGGACAGCGTGGCCGCCTCCGCCGACCATATCGCCGGCTACAAGGGTGCCTACGAGCGCAAGAACGCGCTCGCCCGCGAGGTGATGCGGCTCGGGCTGCCGCTCACCATCAATGTCGTGGTGCACCGCGCCAATACCGACCGCATCGAGGAAATGGTCGACCAAGCCGTGGCGCTGGACGCCAGCCGCATCGAGATCGCCCATGTGCAGTATTACGGCTGGGCTCTGAAGAACCGCGCCGCTCTGATGCCGACGCAGGAGCAGGTCGAGCGCGCGGTCGAAACGGTCGAGGCGCTGCGGGCCAAACACCACGGCCGCATCGTGATCGACGCCGTGGTGCCGGACTATTACGCGCGCTTGCCCAAGCCTTGCGTCGGCGGCTGGGGCCGCCGCTCGCTCAACGTCACGCCGGCCGGCCGCGTGCTGCCCTGCCACGCGGCGGAGGTGATCCCGGACCTGGAATTCTGGTCGGTACGCGAGCACTCGCTGGCGGAAATCTGGCAGTCCTCGCCGGCCTTCAATGCCTTCCGCGGCACCGACTGGATGCAGGAGCCCTGCCGAAGCTGCGACCGGCGCGAGCAGGATTTCGGCGGCTGCCGCTGCCAGGCCTACCTGCTGACCGGCGATGCGCGCACGGCCGATCCGGTCTGCCACAAGGCACCCAACCACGCGCTGGTGGCGGAGCTTGCCGCGGTGCAGACGGACAAACCTTACGTCTACCGGCGCTAACGCATGATCCCGAAAAGTGGGAACCGGTTTTCGTACAAGATCATGCACCCCCAAAAGGTTAGGGACGCGTTGTGATTCGATCTGATGGCATCGCGCTCTAGCAACGAGGGCGTAAGAACAACGAACCGCATCGCCGCAAGCGATGCCTGCTGCCACGCCCTGAAAGGGTCCGTCGCGCAGGCAAAAAATCCCTTTCTCCGTTGCCACAGAAGGGACGAGGCAGATCGGAACTCTCTTGAAATTCTATATTGGGATTCCAGCCGGCCCGCCGGCCGGGACACGTTACGCGAGACGGGTCCCGTCGGGCGGCCGGACAGAACGCTGGCAAAATCAGAACTCGGCCGGCAGATAACCGTTGATTTCCAGGCCGATGCAGATCTCGACCAAAGTCGGGGTAGTCCAGGTCATTGGAATTCCCTCCTGATAAGCGTCACCACGCATGAGGCAGTTTACACGCCGCTCTCACGCATGACAACTGCGCGGCCACGCATGCGTTCCATCTCGATAGCTTGTTGCAACGCAAGATCGCCCGCAAACGGCCGATTTAGCCGTGGGCGCCGGCCCGCCGCGGCAGCTTTACGCCCGTTTCCTCCATGATGGCCAGAACGGCAAGGGCGGCAGCCGGCGCGCCGATCGAGGCGGCCCCGCGCGCGGCCGGGGCGACGCCGAGCAGGTCTTCGAAGGCGACGCAGCCGCGGCCAAGCCGCCGCGCCACCTCGCGCAGCACGTGACTGCCGGCGCCAGCGACGATAATCGGCGCTTCCGGCAATTGCGCGCGCGACAGCACCAGCATGGCCCCGTCGGTGACGGCGCGGACCTGCGACTCGGCAAACCATTGCGCCAAAGCGTGCCACGCGCCGTCGTCGGAATCGCCGGCGTCGCGCCCCACCATGCGCGCGAGCCGCGCCCGCGATGCGGATGCGGTCTTCGCGCGGCCGTCGGCGGTCGCCATCTGGTCAGCCCCTGCGGGCAGGCTGCCGAGAATGCGATGCACGTCGGCCATGGTGGCGAAGTTTTCGTTAACCAGGCTCGTCCAGCCGCCGGCGAATGGCGCCCGCGCGGCGGCGGCCATCAGAAAGCCGCGCACCAGGCCGGTATAGAACAACTCGCCGCAGGCGAGACGTTCCGCGTCGGTGTAGCCCTGCGCCGCCACCGCGCCCCCGGCGACCAGCACGATGTCGGTGGTGGTCGAGCCCATGTCCATGAACAAGGCCGCATCGCGCGCCCCGGCCACGAGCGAAGCGGGACCAAACCAATTGGCGGAGGCAATATCCATCACGTGTCGCGCG
>JARRNI010000197.1:0-20512 GCA_037385125.1 Pseudolabrys sp. | reverse complement strand
CGGCGCGGTGAAGTCGATGATGCCGTCGGCCTTGTCGATCAGTGCGGCGGCGTCGCCCGAAAGCTTGACGCCGTTTTCCGGCGTGCCGGCGAGCGTGCCGGCATCCCAGCCGATCAGTGGCGAGCGCGCGTCTTCCAGAGCGCCGGCCAGCGTGAAACCCTTGGCTTCGGTGATCGCCTTGACCAGCGTGCGCCCCATGCGCCCGCCGGCCCCCGCCACGATCAAGCGCATTTCGGCCATGGCTTGAGCTCCCCGACTATCCAGGTCGGTATAGCGCGATGGGCGGGTGACGCATAGAGCGGGATCGTTCCAGATTGAACCAAAGCGCCTCCCTAACATTTTGCGGGCGCATGATCTTTTTTGAAAACCGGTTCCCACTTTTTGGGATCATGCGCTAGGGCTGCGGGCCGTCATAGCCTTCGATGACGACGATCTCGCCGACGCCTTTGCCGATCCGCAAGGCCTTTGCTTTTTGATATTCGGGCGAGCGATAGCAAGCAAGCGCCGCCTCGTAGCTTGGAAATTCGATGACTATAATGCGCGAGCGCAAGTGGCCCTCGACCGACTCGGACCTGCCGCCGCGAGTCAGGAATCTCGCACCGAATTTGTGCAAGGGCTCGGCGTTGGCCGCGATATAGGCCTTGTAGCCTTCCATGTCGGTTACATCGATGTTGGCCACCCAGTAGCCTTTCGCCATTGGCGTTCTCCCTCATGCTCCGGTCGCCTGTTCGATCTCGGCCACGATCGCCTCTGCCGCCGCCTTCGGATCGGCCGCCGCCACGATGGGCCGCCCGACCACCAGATAGTCGGCGCCCGCCTCGATGGCGCGCGCCGGCGTCATCACCCGCTTCTGGTCGCCGCTGGCGCTGCCCGCGGGGCGGATGCCGGGCGTCACCAGCACCATGCCGGGGCCGGCGATATCGCGCAGCTTAGGCGCCTCCTCCGCCGAGCACACCAGGCCGTCGATGCCGCTGTCGCGCGCCTGCTGCGCGCGCGCGGCGGCAAGCTCGGCTACGCCCATGTCGTAGCCGGCGGCGGCCAGATCGGCGTCGTCATAGGACGTGAGCACGGTGACGGCGAGAATGCGCAAGGACGAGCCGCGCTTGCCTTCCACCGCCGCCTTCATGGTTTGCGGATAGCCGTGCACGGTGAGGAAGGTAGCGCCCATGCGCGCCACGCTCGCAACGCCCTTCTCGACTGTGTTGCCGATATCGTGCAGCTTGAGATCGAGGAACACCTGCTTGCCGGCGGCGATCAGCCCGGCCGCGAACGGCAGCCCGCCGGCGAAGGCAAGCTGATAGCCGATCTTGTAGAACATCACCCGCTCGCCGAGCCGCGCCACCATATCCTCGGCGGCTTCCACCGAAGGCAGATCGAGGGCGACGATCAGCCGTTCACGCGCATCGAGCCGCACGGTTCTCTCCTCACATCATCAGCCGCGCCATATCGACCAGTCGCTGCAATTCCGTGCGGAACGCGTTGGCGGTCCCTAGGTCGACGATGTTGTCGTTGTCGTCGAAGGCCTGCACGGCATGGGGTATCCCCACTTGCTCGGGGATCACCAGGGCGCCGCAGCCGAGCTCGAGGATCTGGCGCAGTGCCATCAGCGAGCGCACGCCGGCGCTGCGGCCGGACGAGGCCGCGGCGATGGCGAACACGCGGCCCTTGAAGGCGGCATAGAGCGGATCGCCGCGCTCGCGCACGCGCGAGACCCAGTCGATGGCGTTCTTCAACAGCGGCGTCACCGAGGCCGAGTATTCGGGGCTGGCAATGAAAACGCCGTGATGCGCCGTGATCATCTGCTTGAGCGCCAGCGCATTGGCCGGCTGGCCGTGGCGCGAGTCGAAATCGGCGTCGTAGATCGGCAGCTCATAGTCCGCCAGCGAAATACGCGTTAACTCGGCGTCGATCAGGGTCAGCTCCTTGGCCGCCAGCGCCGCCAGCTTGACGTTGTGCGAGCCGGTGCGGTTCGAGCAGGGAATGACGAGGATGTTCGGAAAGGGCATCGGCGGGTCCGCGCCGATGTCGGGTATACCCGATATCGGCAATCAAATGCTAAGCGCGCCTATCGTGCACTGACTGTTATGCCCCGTGAAAGCGGGGCATCCAGTGATCGCATGCTCATGATCGGTACCCCGCGCCGGGAATACCGGATCGCCCGCTTGCGCGGGCGATGACACCCCTTCATTAAGCCCCGCGATAGACCCAGACGCGCGCCGGCGGCACGTTCATCCAGATCAACTCGGAGGCCTGCGCCTTGATGCCGGAAAGCGCCTTCGGGATCGGCGTCACCATGGCATAGGTGAATTGAACGAAGGGTGCGCCTGGCGCAAGCAGCGCCATGGCGTCGGAGATCAGCCGCAGCCGCGTGCGCACCGGCTTGGTGACCAGCGGCAGCCCGGACACGATGGCCGAAGCCGGCTCCTTCACATAGGTCTCGAGCAGGCGGCGCAGCCGGTAGGCGTCGCCCTGCACCACGGTCGCTTCAGGGTAGCGCGTGCGCAGCAGGCGGCAGAAGTCCGGATTGAATTCGACCAGCACCAGCCGCGCCGGATCGACCCCGTGCTGCACCATCGCCTCGGTCACCGGGCCGGTGCCGGGGCCGAGCTCGATGACCGGGCCGTTCGATGTCCTATCGACATAGCGGGCCATGGTGCGCGCCAGCGCCTTGCTCGACGGCATAACGGCGCCGGTCGACAAAGGCTTCTCGATCCAGGAACGGATGAATTGCACCTCGTCATCGAGACGCAGGGGCTTCTTGGCGACGCGGACGAGGGATGGTTGTGGCATTGTGTCGGGCGGTCACGCGTGCAGCTGGGGAGGCACCAGCCGCCCCTTACGAAACTTCACCGGTATAGGGCGGCGGGCGGGGGGTCAAGATGGTCCGTCAAAATGGCTGCCGCGACTCCCCAGGCCGTCCAGAAACTCCTTGACTCGACTGAAAAAACCCACCGACTCCGGTTGGGTGTTTTCGGACGATAGATTTTCGAATTCAGCCAGCAGCTCGCGCTGGCGCTTGGTCAAATTCTGCGGCGTCTCCACCATTACCTGAACGTACATGTCGCCCGATTGTTTCGAGCGCAGCACCGGCATGCCCTTGCTGGACAGGCGGAACCGCCGTCCGGTCTGGGTGCCGCTCGGGACCTTGACACGCACCTTGCTGCCGTCGATCGCCGGCACTTCGAACTCGCCGCCGAGCGCCGCCGAGACCATGGAGATCGGCACGCGGCAATGCAGGTCGGCGCCGTCGCGCTGGAAGAACTCGTGCGGCTCGATCGAGAGGAAAATATAGAGGTCGCCGGGCGGCCCGCCGCGCAGGCCCGCCTCGCCTTCGCCGGCGAGGCGAATGCGCGTGCCGTCCTCGACGCCGGGCGGAATGTTCACCGACAGCATGCGTTCGCGCATGACCCGTCCCGAGCCGGAGCAACTCGGGCAGGGATCGTCGATCACCTGGCCGCGGCCGTGGCAGGCCGGGCAGGTGCGCTCGAGCGTGAAAAAGCCCTGCGCGTGGCGGATCTTGCCGATGCCGCCGCAGGTGGTGCAGGCCTTCGGCTTGGTGCCGGCCTTGGCGCCGGTGCCCGAGCAGACCTCGCAGGTGACCGAGGTGGGGATACGGATCTGCGCTGTCTTGCCGGAGAACGCTTCGTCGAGGTTTATCTCCATGTTGTAGCGCAGGTCTGATCCGCGCTCGCGCCCGGAAGCGCGGCCGCGCGCGGCGCCCATGCCGAATATGCCTTCGAAGATGTCGGCGAAGGTGGAGCCGAAATCGGCGCCGAAGCCGGCAGCGCCGGGACCCATCCCGCCCTGCTCGAAAGCGGCGTGGCCGAACCGGTCATAGGCGGCGCGCTTGTCGCCGTCCTTGAGCACGTCATAGGCTTCGTTGATTTCCTTGAACTTGTGCTCGCACTCGGTATCGCCCGGATTGCGGTCCGGGTGATGCTTCATGGCGAGCTTGCGGAACGCGGCCTTGAGCTCGACCTCGCTGCAAGTGCGCGAGACCCCCAGGACTTCGTAATAGTCGCGTTTGGGCATTCCCCTTCAATCCTCGCGTCCCCCACACGGTCATGGCCGGGTCGAGCCCGGCCATCCATCTCTTACGACCTAAAGATGGGCCCGCCCGAACCCGGGTCTACCCGAGTTCGAGGGGCGACGGTGGTCTTGCCTTGCGCCGCCGTCATGAGAGCGGCGCCCGCCTTAGGCGGACTTCTTGTTGTTCTTGTCGTCGTCGACTTCGGTGAACTCGGCGTCGACGACGTCTTCCGATTTAGCCTCTTCTCCGCCGGCCGCTTCGCCGCCGGCTTCGGCCTGGCCTTCCTGCTGCTGCTTGTACATCGCCTCGCCGAGCTTCATGGAAGCCTGCGCCAGCGTATTGGCCTTGGCCTGGATGGCGTCGGCGTCGTCGCCTTTCAGCGCTTCCTTGAGATCGGCCATGGCGTTCTCGATGGCAGAGCGCTCGGACTCGGCGATCTTGTCGCCGTGCTCGGAGAGCGCCTTCTCGGTCGAGTGCACCAGCGCCTCGGCGTGGTTCTTGGCTTCCACGGCCGCCTTGCGCTTCTTGTCCTCTTCGGCGTGGCTTTCCGCGTCCTTGACCATCTTCTCGATGTCGGCTTCGGACAGGCCGCCCGAGGCCTGGATGCGGATCTGCTGCTCCTTGCCGGTCGCCTTGTCCTTGGCGGACACGTTGACGATGCCGTTGGCGTCGATGTCGAAGGTGACCTCTATCTGCGGCACGCCGCGCGGCGCCGGTGGGATGCCCATCAGGTCGAACTGGCCGAGCATCTTGTTGTCGGCCGCCATCTCGCGCTCGCCCTGGAAGACCCGGATGGTCACTGCGTTCTGGCTATCCTCCGCGGTGGAGAACACCTGGCTCTTCTTGGTCGGGATGGTGGTGTTGCGGTCGATGATGCGGGTGAACACGCCGCCCAGCGTCTCGATGCCGAGCGAGAGCGGGGTCACGTCGAGCAGCAGCACGTCCTTGACGTCGCCCTGCAGCACGCCCGCCTGGATGGCGGCGCCGATGGCGACCACCTCGTCCGGGTTGACGCCCTTGTGCGGCTCCTTCCCGAAGAACTGCTTCACAGTTTCCTGCACCTTCGGCATGCGCGTCATGCCGCCGACCAGGACCACCTCGCTGATCTCGCCCGCCGAGATGCCGGCGTCCTTGAGCGCCTTGCGGCAGGGCTCGACCGTCTTCTGGATGAGATCGTCGACCAGCGCCTCGAACTTGGCGCGGGTGAGCTTCATGGTCAGGTGCTTGGGACCGGTCTGGTCCGCCGTAATGAACGGCAGGTTGATCTCGGTCTGGGTGGTGGACGACAGCTCGATCTTCGCCTTCTCGGCGGCCTCCTTAAGCCGCTGCAGCGCGAGCTTGTCGTTGCGCAGGTCGATGCCCTGCTCCTTTTTGAACTCGTCGGCGAGATAGTTGACGAGCCGCATGTCGAAGTCTTCGCCGCCCAGGAAGGTATCGCCGTTGGTCGACTTCACCTCGAACACGCCGTCGCCGATCTCGAGGATCGAGATATCGAAGGTGCCGCCGCCGAGGTCGTAGACCGCGATGGTGCCGGCCTTGGACTTATCGAGGCCATAGGCGAGCGCGGCCGCGGTCGGCTCGTTGATGATGCGCATCACCTCGAGGCCGGCGATCTTGCCGGCATCCTTGGTGGCCTGGCGCTGCGCGTCGTTGAAGTAGGCGGGAACGGTGATGACGGCCTGCTCGACCTTCTGGCCGAGATAGCCTTCGGCCGTCTCCTTCATCTTCTGCAGGATGAAGGCGGAAATCTGTGACGGCGAATACTGCTTGCCCTCGACCTCGACCCAGGCGTCGCCGTTGCCCGCCTTGGAGATCTTGTAGGGGACAAGCTTCTTGTCCTTCTCGACCGTCGGGTCTTCGTAGCGCCGTCCGATCAGGCGCTTGACCGCGAAAATGGTCTTTTCCGGATTGGTGACCGCCTGGCGCTTGGCCGGCTGGCCGGTGAGGCGCTCGCCGTCGTCGGTGAAGGCGACGATAGACGGCGTGGTACGCATGCCTTCGGCGTTCTCGATGACTTTCGCCGCCTTGCCTTCCATGACGGCGACGCAGGAATTGGTGGTGCCGAGGTCGATGCCGATGACCTTGCCCATGGTTCTTCCTCTCAAATTGCGGCAGGCCGGCCGGGCCACTTGGCGCCCGATGGGACAAGTCGGCGGCTCATCCGCAGACCCCCTCTGATCCAGCCCCCTGGATACGCGATTCACCGCGGGTTTCGCGGCTCATGGCTCATATAGGAGGGCCCCCCGGGGCCGCAAGCCAGGGGGCACCGGCGCCGGGGCAGGGGCCACGCTCATTCGCGAAAGCAAGTCGGTATTCCATGTTTCGAGGCCTGCTGGTGCTTCTCGTTGTGGCCTCGGCCGGCCTTTTCCCCCTCACGCCGGCCCGCGCCGCGCCGCCGAAACCGGTGTTTCCCGCCGGTTCCCGCATCGGGCTGGTGCTGCCGCCAGGCGCCCTCAAGCCGAGTGTGCAGTTCCCCGGCTTCATCGACAGCGCGCACAAGGTCTCCATCGCGCTGTTCGACCTGCCCGGACGCGCCTACGACACGCTGGAGCAATCGGCCTTCCGCAACCGGGTGAAGGGCCTGACCATCGACAAGCGCGAATTGTTCTCCTTCGCCGGCGGCATCGGCTATCTCGTCATCGGCGAAGCGGAGATCCGCGGCAGCAAGGTGCACGCCTGGTACCTGCTCGCCAACACAATCACCCGCAAGGCCGGCCGCGTAGCCGCTTTCATCCGCGTCCATGTGCCGGAGAAGGCGCGGGCGGCCTATCCCGACGCGGCGATCCGCGCCGCCTTGCGCAGCGTCACATTCCGGCCGCCGCCGCTCGCCGCCCTGCTCAAGCGCCTGCCCTTCGAAATCAAGGACATGGCCGGCTTCCGCGTCATGCGGGTGACGCGGACGGGACTAGCGGTGCTGATCGACGGGCCGAAGAACGACCCATTCCACCATCCCTACATGGTGGTCGCAATGGGCCGCGGCGCGCCGCGCGAGCCCAAAGCCCGAGCCCGCTTCGCGCGCGAGCTCCTCACCTCCGCCCCGGTCGGCAATCTCCACGTTACCTCGATGGAAGCCATGCGCCTCTCCTCGCACCCGGGCATCGAGGTGCGGGCGGACGGCAAGGGGCCAGACGGCAAGCCGCTGGCGCTGGTGCAATGGCTGCGTTTCCAGGGCAGCGCCTTCCTGCGCGTCATCGGCGTTGTGCCCAAGCCGGATTGGGACAAGCTGTTTCCGCGCTTCCGCGCCGTGCGCGACGGCATCGACTTGCGCTGAGCCCGCCGCCAAAAAAGCTCCCGGGCTCGCGGCGCAAGCCATCGCGTGGCTTTCGGCCTGCGCGGGGCCCGGGATTCGAGGCAGGGGGTTCAGAAGGTGATGACGCTGCGCACCCCTGCGATGAAGACGTGGCCGAGCGTCTGCGTCGGATCGTCCGGATCCTGCCCGCCGCTTGGATGCAGGATGTATTGCACGTCCGGCTGCACCGTCCACCACGGCGCAAGCTGCGCGAGATAGCTCGCCTCGAACACGGTTTCGGCGCTGCGCACCGCGTAAGGCGGTCCGCCGATCGCAAGATTGTCGCGGTCGAGCGCCACTGCGTCGCGGCTGATCTTGGCATAGGCCACACCGAAGGTGAGCCTGTCGTTCGGCCGCCCGGGCAGCGGCCCCTTCAGGCCGAAGCCGCCGTCGACATAGTAGGAAACCAGATTGCGGTCCGCCGGCGAGAGGCCGCCGCGTACGAAGACGTTGAGGCTGCTGTCGCCGCCGCGCCAGACCATCTGGTCAGCGACGGCGTAGATGCCGCTATTGCCGCGGTGATAGAGCGGGTCCGGCATCGATGGATCGGCCAGTGTGAGCGCCGCGCCGCCGGGCCCGATGCCGTAATGCTGATCGGCGAAATCCGCCGTCGCATACCAGCCGCCCAGCTTGTAGACGCCGGGCAGGCCCAACGCATGCTTGCCCTGGTTGACGCTGTATTGCGCCTCGCCCAGGAACAGGGCGCCGCCGTCAAGGCCGAAACCGGCGAAGCCGTGGCGGTTACACTTCTGCGGATCGTCGGCGGCACCGCAGTTGGACCCTGCCGGATCGCCCGCGAACACGGCGCCCTGTATCGCGGCATCGTCGCTCGGCTTGAACTTGAGCCGCACGCCCGGTGTAGCCAAGGGATAGGCCGGGCCGCCCCTCAGCATATTGGCGGCGAGATTGGTGCCCCACCCGAAAGTGCCGTTCAGCAGAGCGCCTGCGGTATCGCTCCAGAAAAATTCGGAATCGGCCGCCATCTGGCCGATACGCAGCCAAGCGACGTTGCCGAAGCTCTGCTCAAACCAGGCATTAAAAAGCCGCGTAGTTTGCAGCGCGTCGATGTTGCTGGGGTCCGAAATGCTGCCCGCCGCCGCAATGATGCCGCCCTTCGTATTCTGGATCTGAAAGACGCTGACATGGGTCTTCGCGCCGTTCCAGCCCATCAGCTTCTGCAAATTGACGTCGGCCGTGAACTCCATCAGGCCGGCATAGACGCTGCGCTCCTGCAGCCCGCCCGACAGGACTGAGAGAACCTCGTTGGTGTAGGTGAGGCCGAGATCGATGCCGCGGTCGCTGAGCGCGGTGCGAGCGCCGCCCCAGTCGCCCGTCAGGGTCTCCTGCTCCCACAACGATTTGGGTTTTTCCGCCGGCTTACCCGGCTCGGCGGCCTGCGCGACGGCGCCGCCGCACAGGACCGCTCCAACCGCCAGGATTAGGCACCACCGCCGCATCGGCCAACCACGCCTATTCGCGCCCCGCTTACTGAACCACATAACGCCCCATTTTCTTCAGTCGAATATTACATGCCTCATTTTTCCGGGCGGCTAGCGCGCCAGTGCCGCGAGCGTTCCCAAAGCCCCGAAATGCGCCGCCCACACCGGCGGATTGAACCGCGAGAACGGCTCGGTTTGCTTGAGCGTCGCCTGCGCGTCCGCGGCCTGCCGCCGATAGTCGATGTAAGCCTGCGCGGCGGCGGCGAAATCGCCGCACGCCGAAGCCATGTCGATACGCCTGAGCGTCAGCACCAGGCCGGCCACGGCGCCGCGCGGGCGCCGGCGCTCGGCCAGCCCGCGGGAAACGCTCGAATCCGTCGGCGCCGGAAACCATTCGCCCAGCTCGTGCCATTCGTTGCCGACCGCGTCGACGGTCAGCGCGACGATGGCGCGGTTGCGCTCCGGCAGTGCGATGTCGAGCACGCTGGCGAAGGCCGCGATCTCGTCGAGCTCGGCCTACAGGCTCGTGCGCGTCGTCGGCTGCTCACCGCCGCCGACCGCCTCGAGATAGGCGGTGAGGTCGGCGCGCTCGCGCGCGCTTAAGGCTAGATCGAAATGGCGGTCGAAATAACCGACCACCGCGGCGTAGCTCGCGTAACCCCCGTCGTGGAAATAGGGCGCGTTGAAATTGGCATTGATGAGCGTGGGCGTCTTGAACAAGCCGCCGGTGCCGACATCGTGCATCCGGTGATCGACGAACGCAGACGAAGGCTGATGACAACATCCCGCAGCTTAATCCCGCGTCGTGCGGGAACGGCTTGTTGAACAGCGCCTCGCCGCGGCGCGCCGCTTCCGATGCCTTGGCGCTCAGGCGGCCGCCGGGGTCAAGCTGCGGATTGGGCAGGAAGGCGATTTCGCGCACATAGGTGACCAGCGCGTCGAGCGCCTGCGGCCCCGGCTCGTCACCCGCGAATTCGTTGACGATGACGTTGCAGATGACCAGGCGCAACGAGCCGTAGCGGCCGTCATGACCGTAGGGCATGAGATAGCGCGCGCCGCGCAGGGTCGGCACCCTCACTGCGTCGAGCACATGGTTGTCGGACTTGAGGTTGAACAGCGGCCCGGTGGTGTCGAAGGTGCCGGGCCTGAGCGACGAGCCGGGGATGTAGAGCTTGGCATTGCCGGCACCCTGCTGATGGCAAGTGTTGCAGCTCATGCCGGCCTTGCGCGCCGCGCCGCCGAAGATCGCCGGCGACGAGGAACAGCATGTCGCCGAGATTGAATAGATAGGAGCGCTTGCCGCCGGCCGCCTCGAAGGCAAAGCGTTCGGTTGGCTAATCGAGCAGCCCCTCGTTCAGTTCGGTGCCGTAGGGCAGGACGCCTTCCCTGCTAGTGACCGGCGTCGCCTGCGCGACAACGACCACCAGCCAAGCCGCCGCCCCCACGGCCGCAAGCGCGCGCGCATCGGTCAGCCCGCCAGGTTCGGGGCTTGCAGACCGAGCTTGGATGCCGCGCTCTCCAAGAGCACCGCCAGCTCCTCGGCCGCCTTCTGCAAGGCCGGCCGGTCGATCTGCTTGAGATACTTCACCTGCACCAGGTCCTCGACCTGCTCGATCTTCTCGTCGATCGCCGCGGCGAGCTTCGCGTTCCTTCGCCTGCAACGGCTCCTCGAACACCAGCTTCCAGACCGCCTCAATGCCCTCGACGTTCTCGTGCATATCGATCAGCGAGGTGCCGGCATAGGGCGACTCGCCGCCCTTGGATTTGTTTTCGCCCACTTCGTAGGCGAGCTTGGTGATGCCGTTGAGCAGTCCCTTCGGCGAGAGCTGGAAGCTTTCCGCCTTCACCCACTTTCCGAATTCAGCAAGATTGACGACAAGTTCGTCGACCGCCGCGCCGGTCCCGTCGAGCTTGCCGGCGAACACCGCGTCTTCCACCGCGTGATAGCCGTGCTTGGCGTCGGGCCAGAAGTCGATCACCTCGTCGAGATAGCCAAATTCGCCGGTGATCGGCTCGATCGCCTCCCAGCCCTTGCGCGACTTGATCCAGGCCGCCTGCGCGGCCTTGACGTCGTTCGCCTTGACGGCCGCCTTCAATTCCTTGGCGCCGGCGAGCGCCTTGCCGATGTGCTCGACCACGACCGGCTTGTAGTTCGCCGCGCCCTTGGTCAGCGACGGCTCGGCCTGCGCCGGCACTGCCAGAAAAGCGAAAGCCGCGAGCGCGCTGATCAGCGTGCGCAGGCCGCTCATGGATGAGACGAAATTTGCCATGGTCTCCCCAGCGAGTGAAAAAGTCGCGCGGAGGATTCATCGCGGGCCCGCGCCGCGTCAACAAAAAAGTATTTAACATCAATAGCTTATAACTGATCTAATGTGAGTTTGGCGGACGCGTCCGGCACTTAGCGGTGTCCGACATCAGCCCCGGCTGGAACGCCTAACCAAAGCGGTACAGTCGTAATGAACTGCTGAGGCGGTTATGTGCGTCGCCACTTGAGACCCTGGTGCAATTACGAAGCGACGACCGGCGTCGGATGGCGCCCAGCGTCCCCGTTTAGCTCCTCAATGGCAGGACGAGCTCCACCCGCAGCCCCCCAAGGTCCGATGCTCCCAGCGTCACATCACCCCCATAGAGACGCGCCAAGTCGCGCACAATGCCAAGACCCAATCCGGATCCTGCCTCACGGGAGTCCCAGCGCTCGCCAATATTGAAGACCACTTCGCGGGCTTCGGGCGGAAGGCCCGGCCCATCGTCGTCGATCGCCAATGCCGGCGTCTCCCCCTCCACCCAGGAGATCCTGACCCTCGATCTGGCGTGCTTATAGGCGTTGTCCACTAGGTTGGCCAGCATCTCGTTGAGATCGGCAGGATCGCAGGCCAATAGAGGTCCCTCGGGGACATCGACATCGATCTTGATATTGCTGTGCGCGTAGAGCCGGCCGAGAGCCGAAGCGACCTCAAGAGCCGCCTTGCGAGCGCCGGCGACGACACCGGGCGTCGAGCGCATAGCGACAGCTCTCGCGCGGGTGATTTGGTAATCGATGTGCGATTGCATTTTCCGGCATTCGTTCAGGATCGTCGATGAGGCTTGGTCGAGCCCATGATCCTCCAGTCGATAAGCCTCGTCAGTGACGATGGCGAGCGGAGTCTTCAAACCGTGGGCCATATTCCCGGCCTGCGTCCGGGCGCGTTGGATAAGGTCAGCCGTTGATGTGAGAAGCGTATTGAGGTCCACCACCAAAGGCTCGACTTCGACCGGAAACTGGCCGCTGAGCTGTCTCGCTTTTCCGTGGCGGACATCAAACAAGGCTATTCGGAGTTGCCTCAATGGCTTGAGTGCATACAGGATCAGAAGCGTGGCCGCGGCGACCAGTGACAAGCCGAAAGCAGCCAAGGAAACGGCGAGCGTCGTATTGAAGCTCGAGACCACAGCGTCGAGATGGCGTTGGTCCGTCCCGATGATGAATCTGTCGGGGGCAGCGCTAGGATTGGTCCAAACCGCCTTCTCCGCTACGATGAGAGGGCCAGTCGGCCCTTCGATCATATGCGTATGCACCTCGACATCCTTTGGCGTGTCGGGTGGCATGTGCAGCGGTGGACCTTCGAGCGACTCCGACCGGGCCAGGACGTCACCCTTCTTTTGGATTTCCCAATAGAACCCCGAAAGGGGAACGGCGTAGCGCGGATCGCTCAAGGGCCGCTGCAAATGCAGGCTGCCGTCCTTATGGAATTCTGAAAGCCGTTGCAGCTCGGCCAGATGAACGTACAGTTCGTCGTAGAACTGCTCGGTGACATGATGCTCGAAGACCGCCGACAGCATTATGCCGGCGCCGATCATGCCGACCGCGATCCACAACGTGGCGGCCGCAATCAGGCGGCTCTTGAGGCTAGTCCTGAGCATTCTAGTCCATCCGGTAGCCGAGACCCCGGACCGTCGTGATGAGGCCTGCTCCCAGCTTTCGCCGGAGACGGCTGATATAGACTTCGACGGTGTTCGACTCTCGACTCTCATCGAGTGCGTAAAGGTGGTCGACCAGCTCTGCCTGGGAGACGATGCGGCCGATACGATGCATGAAGTAGGTCAGGATCTTCAGTTCGCTGGCCGTGAGCTCGACGGGCATTCCGTTCAGCATGACGCGATTTGAGCCCGTATCTAGCTCGATGCCGCGATGCGTAAGGACGGCGCTCGCCAAACCTGAGGAGCGGCGGATTAGCGCCTTCAGGCGAGCGGCGACCTCTGGCACGTGAAATGGCTTTGTAACGTAGTCGTCAGCGCCGGCATTCAGCCCGTCGACTTTCTCGGCCCATGTGCCGCGTGCCGTGAGGATTAGGACGGGCAGCTTGCGACCGGCTGTTCGCCAGCGCTTGAGCACGTCGATGCCCTGCATCTGCGGTAGTCCGAGATCGAGAACCGACGCCGCGTATACCTCGTCTAATCCCATCGTATAACCGTCTGTACCGTTACTGGCGCGCTCGACCGTAAACGCGCTCGACCGTAAAGCCGGCCTGGGTCAGGCCGGCCGTCAGTCTCTGGGCAATATCCTCATCATCCTCGACGAGCAGGATGCGCATGGGGGCTCCTCGCGCTTGGGCGTACCTTGCCGTCTAGCACGGTGTAGCTGAACTGAACCTGAAAAGCCCCACGCGGCAGCTGAAATGAGCCTGAACAGCCCTGTCAGGTGACGTCAAGCTTCCGTTCAGATTGGTTTCAGCTAGGTGCTCCACATCCCCTCCGTCCGACAGATTCGCAGCCAGGACGGAGCAGGCCATGCGCGTGTTGTCTTTGACGAGAGTTCTCATTCTAGCCGCGGTAGCGGCTAGCACCGCTTCAGCTTCGGCTGAAACCAAGTCCCTGGCCCTGACAGCGGAGCAGGTGCGGAGCCTCGGCATTAAGGTGGAGCCGGTGCGCCCGGCCAAGGCCGAGGTAATAGCGGTGCTTCCGGGAACCGTCGTTCCGCCTTTGAACTCGCGCATTGTTGCAACCGCGCCGTTTGCGGGGACCGTGACGCAGGTTCACGTGCTGCCCGGACAGCGGGTGAACAAGGGAGCCCCCGTAGCCACGATCTCCAGCCGCGAGTTGCTCGACGTCCAGAGCCAGCTCTCGCAGGCGGAAGCCGAACTGCAAATGGCCGAGGCGATTGCACGGCGCAAACGGCTGCTCGTCGACAAGAAATTTCAGAACCCGGTCGTGGCTGAAGAAGCCGAGGCCCAGGTTGCCAAGATCAAAGCCGTCATCGAGCAGCACAAGAAGAAGCTGTCGCTCAACGGGATCTCGCTGGGACAGGACGGAAAATACTCGATTCCAGCCGCCCAGGACGGAACGGTCGTCGAGGTCAAGGCCATGCCGGGCGACATGATCGACGCCATGGACGCCGTGGTGACGGTCGACACAAGCAACGAGCTGTGGGTTGAGGTCCAAGTGCCGGCCAGCCTGGTTGCCGTCATTAAGCCAGGCAGCGCCATACAGGTTGTCGGCGGCCCCAATGGGCGCGTCGTGTCGGTCGGAACCGCGCTGCAGGGGATGACGCGATCTGCGCTTCTCTACGCGGCGATTCCCACCTCCAGCGGTCTCATGGCGGGTCAACTGGTGTCAGTCCAGCTTCAACGGCCCGCAGTGCCTAGCGCTCTTTCCGTTCCAGCCAAAGCCGTCGCACGCATTGCCGGCAAGAGCGCCGTGTTTGTTCGCAGCGATGCCGGTTTCACGATCCAGACGGTCGAGTTGCGCGGCAGGCCTACGCAGGCCGCCACCATCGTCGGCGACCTACCGCCGGACGCGCAGGTCGCAGCGAGCGGCCTCCCACAGCTCGAGCAGATGCTGCAGGGGAAATAGACGATGGTGCGCCGCTTGGTCGAGTTCTCACTGACGCAGCGCGTCTTAATGTTGCTCGTGTACGCGCTCCTGGCAGCCGCGGGCGTCTATGCCTTCCGCACCATCCCCATCGACGCGTTCCCGGACATCTCGCCCGTTCAGGTGAAAATGATCCTCAAAGCGCCGGGGATGACGCCAGAAGAGGTTGAAACGCGCGTCATCACCCCCATCGAGATGGAGCTGCTTGGGATTCCCGGACAGACTATCCTGCGGTCGGCAGCGAAATATGGCGTGGCCGATATCACGCTCGATTTCAAGGAAGGCACCGACATTTATTGGGCCCGCCAGCAAGTGGCGGAAAGGCTCGCGGGCGTTCGCGGCGATCTTCCTGCGAGCGTGACCGGCGGCCTCGCGCCCGTTTCCACGCCGCTATCCGACGTCTTCATGTTCACGATCGAAGGCGGCGACCTATCGCTCGAAGAGCGTCGCAGCCTCTTGGATTGGACCATCCGACCTGCCCTTCGCACCATACCGGGTGTGGCTGACGTGAACGCGCTCGGCGGAATGGTCCGCACCTTCGAGGTCACACCCGACGGCGCGGCGCTCGCCGCCGCGGGTCTCGGGGTTTCCGACCTGGTGGCGGCTATCGAGGCCAGCAACCGCAATGACGGCGCAGGCCGCCTCAGCGAGGGCGAGAAAGCACTGGTCGTGCGCTCGGAGGGAGCGATCACCACCCCGGGGGATCTAGAGCAAATCGTCCTCAAGATGGACGGCAAGCGCGTGCTGCGCCTCGGCGATGTCGCCACGGTCAAAATCGGCAACCTGACTCGCTACGGCGCCGTCACCGAGGACGGCGAGGGTGAAGCCGTCGAGGGACTGGTGCTGTCGCTGCGCGGCGCCGATGCCAGCGCCATTGTAAAGGCGGTCCGCGCGCGGCTCGACGAACTAAAGCCCAGCTTCCCCCCGGGCGTCAGCATCAACGTGTTCTACGATCGCTCCGACCTGATCTCCAGCGCCGTCGGCACAGTTAGCAAGGCGCTCATCGAAGCAACCATCTTGGTTGTCATCCTTCTGGTGGCGTTCCTCGGAAACCTACGCGCGGCCTTCGTCGTCGCCGTCACGCTGCCTTTCGCGGCGCTCGTGACGTTCGTCATGATGCAGCGGTTCGGCATGACCGCCAATCTCATGAGCCTGGGCGGTCTCGCCATTGCTATCGGACTCATTGTCGATGCCGCCGTGGTCGTGGTCGAGAACACCGTCGAGCGTCTTCAGCACGCCAAGCCGGACTCGCGCGTGCCGAAGCTCCACGAGGTCTACCGGGCAGCCAGCGAAGTCGCCACGCCCGTGGCCGCCGGCATCGTCATCATCTGCCTGGTGTTCCTGCCGCTCCTCTCGCTCACGGGATTGGAAGGCAAGCTGTTTGGTCCCGTGGCGCTGACGATGATCATCGCATTGAGCGGCTCGCTCATTCTGTCGCTGACGCTCATTCCGGTCCTGTCGTCCTTTGTCCTTAAGTCAGGGGCACACGCCGATCCCTGGTTGATGCGCGTATTGACGCCTGGCTACCGCGCTCTGCTCAAGGGCTGCCTGCGGTTTCCGCTACCTGTGTACCTGCTCGCGGCCGCCGGGCTCGGACTGCTCGTCGTCGCCTATGGCGCGATCGGCAAGACCTTCATGCCGACGATGGACGAGGGTTCCGTGATCATGCAGGTCACCAAACACCCCTCCATCAACCTGCAGGCGAGCATCGACGGCGATCTGCTCATCGAGCGCGCCCTCAAAAATAAGGTTCCCGAGGTCGAGCGCATCGTTTCGCGAGTGGGCTCCGACGAGCTCGGCCTCGATCCTATGGGTCTCAACGAGACCGACATGTTCTTGGTTCTCAAGCCCAAGGACGAGTGGCGCGTCCCTGACAAAGCGTGGCTGGTCGAGCAGTTACGGAAGGCCATGGGCGACCTTCCAGGCTACGAGTTTGCCTTCACCCAACCGATCGAGATGCGCACCGCCGAGATGCTAACCGGCTCGCGGGGTGATTTGGCCATCAAGATTTTCGGGCCTGATTTGGCAAGTCTCTCCGACGTTGCCGGAAGGATACAGGCAACGCTGCGCAAGGTGCCGGGCGCCGCCGAGGTTTCGACCGTGGCGAACGACAGCGTCGACTACATGCAAATCGATGTCGATCGTCTAACGGCAGGGCGCACGGGCCTGTCCGTCACCCGCCTTCAGGACGAGTTGCGTTCGATCATTGAGGGCGCACGGGCCGGGCTCGTCGCGGAGCCGGGAAGGCGCACGGATATCGTCATTCGCGGCACGCCGTCCGTTCGCGAAGATCCGAACGTGTTCGCCATGACGCAGTTCGCGGCCGGCGATGGAGGCCTCGTGCGCGTGGGCGACGTCGCCAAGCTCGAGCGTGCGACGGGCCCGATAAAGATCAATCGCGAAAACGCCTCGCGGTTCGCGGTTGTGCAGGCCTACGTCACCGGCCGCGACCTCGTCGGGTTTGTCGAGGATGCACAGCGTGCCGTTGCGGAGCAAGTCCCGCTTCCACAAGGATACCGCCTTGTATGGGGTGGCCAGTTTGAGAACCAGCGCCGGGCGGCCACGCGCTTGTCAATCGTGGTTCCCATCGCCCTGGTTCTGATCTTCGGTGTTCTGTTCGCGACGCTCCGCTCGATCCGGCAGTCGCTGCTGATCCTTGCCAACGTGCCGTTTGCCCTCGTGGGCGGGATGCTCGCCTTGTGGCTGTTCGGCGAGTACCTGTCGGTGCCGGCCTCGGTCGGCTTTGTTGCCCTGCTCGGCATCGCCGTGCTCAACGGCCTGGTGCTGGTCAGCCACTTCAACGAGCTTCTCGTGAACGGCTTGGCGATTCGCGACGTCGTGTTCGAAGGCGCAGTGCGTCGGCTGCGGCCCGTGATGATGACCGCCAGTATCGCCGCCTTTGGGCTTGTGCCGCTGTTGTTTGCGACGGGCCCCGGCTCGGAGATCCAGAAGCCGCTAGCGATTGTGGTGATCGGCGGGCTCGTCAGTTCCACCGCGCTCACCCTTATCCTGCTCCCAATCCTGTTCCGACGCTTTGGCGTTGCGAAACGCTCGTCTCAAACACTCGAAGGAACGCTCGCATGGACCAATCCCTTTGCAAGGTCACATTCGTCTGTCCACCAGCCAGCGCCGATCACATAGCCGAGCTGATGTTAAATTTCGACCCCCCGCTTCCAGGATTCACGACGTGGGTTGCAGAAGGTCATGGCTTTGGCTTCGGCGACGCCACGGTCAGTGAACGCGTGCGTGGGCGCGTAAAGCGCAGTGTGATCGTGGCCGTGCTCGACCGAGCCGTCGCAGCCAGTCTTCTGAATCTCATCGCTATGAAGGGCGCAGTCGCTCATCTGACTTACTGGACTGAACCCGTCGACGGGTTTGGGCAGATGAGTCCGGCTGGTTCCGCTGCTCAGGAACGGGGCGAGGAAGTGGAAACTCAAGCAACGACGGAGCACGACAAATGACCGGAGACTGCTCAGCGCGGCCACTCGAACGAAAGGAACAATTTTTACGACCGAAGAAAATTTTGTCTACAGTGCTTTTGGCCTTGCTCGCAACGCAGGTACCCTTCGCAAGGGCGCATACAGAATCATCACCAGGTGCCTAGCAACCAGTGGCTTCAAAACAGGTCGACAAGAAAAATCGTGCCTCGAGTACCGATCGGCAGAGCCGCGGATGCTGGGAGCGTCGACTTGTAGCGGGACGGTGGAAGCGGACAAATGCTTTGTTGAAGGCAAGAAAGTCGGACCGCAGACATCTGGATCTCGCTGAGATCGTTTTCAAATTATTCCGATGAGGGAGATCGCGCGTAAGCGGCTGCGCACGTTTGCATTCGCGCGCGATAAGACAGGGCTATCGAAATTAAAACTGTTTGGACGAATGTGAAGGTGACACCGCGCGCGGGTCGCGACAATTGCGCGCAGCTGCGTGAGAACTACCGCTCATCGCTATCCGGATAGCGTGCCGAATTCGGCGGATTGTTTCTCAGTTGTAATCCGGGACACCGCCATAAGCGCGTTTACGCGCGTCTTCGCCGCGCTATGGCGGCGGGCCCGGAATCCATACTCCGTAGCGCAGGGCTTATGGATTCCGGGCTTGCGGCATGACGGCCGCGCTCCAGAATGACGAACTAATCAGCCGAATTCGCTATTAGTTTGCGCCGCTGGAATTGTCGTTGTTGTTGGCCGGCGGCGCCTTGGCCGCCTTGGCGACCGCGACCAGGGCCGGCCGCAGCACACGCTCGCCGATCATGTAGCCGGCCTGCACGACCTGAGCGACGTGCCCGGGCGGCACATCGGCGGTCTCCATCTCGAACATGGCCTGCTGCACGTTGGGATCGAACTTCCCGCCTTGCGGCGAGAACTTCTTCACGCCGCTCTTTTCCAGCGCCTTCATCAGTTCGCGCTCGGTGAGCTCGACGCCCTCGATCAGTGATTTCACCTTGGCGTCGACGTGCTCGCGCAGCTCGGGGCCGATCGCCTCGAGCGCGCGGTGCATGTTGTCGGCCACCGCCAGCACGTCGCGGGCGAAGCTGGCGATGCCATACATGCGCGCGTCGGCGATCTCCCGCTCGGTGCGCTTGCGCAGGTTTTCCATCTCGGCCAGCGTGCGCAGCAGCTTGTCCTTGTATTCGCCCGCCTCGCGCCGGGCCTCCGCCAGCGGATCGGGCGGTGCAGCGGCTGGTTGCGGATCGGGCGCGCCGTTGGGCTGCGCGCCGGTATTCTGCTGGCCGTTCTCGGTCTCGGCCACTGCGTCGTCTTTCTGGCGAGCGGTCGGGTCCGTCATCGTCGATCAACCCCGCGAAAGTTGGTGTGGATGCCGCGCATATCAGGGCTCCGGCGGCAAAAATCAAGCGCTGGCCGGGCTTTTGGCCGCCCAAGCCTTTACTAACCAAGCCAAACCAAGCCCTTACCCGCCCAAGAGCTTGCTCACGACCCGTGCGGTATAATCAACCATCGGGATGACGCGGGCATAGTTGAGTCGGGTCGGGCCGATCACCCCGATCACGCCCACGATGCTGCCCTGGGTGTCGCGATAGGGCGCGATGATGGTGGAGGAGCCGGAGAGCGAAAACAGCTTGTTCTCCGAGCCGATGAAGATGCGCACGCCCTCGGCGCGCTCGGCGCGGCCGAGCAGGTCGATCACCCCGCGCTTGGTCTCCAGCGCGTCGAACAGCGAGCGCACCCGCTCCAAGTCCTCGAGGGCGTGCAGGTCCTCCAGCAGATGGGCATGGCCGCGCACGATGAGCTGACGCTCCGCGCTGTCGCCGCCCGACCAGCTCGCCAGCCCGGCCGAGATGATCTTCTGCGTGAGCTGATCGAGCTCGGCCTGGCCTTCCTTGACCGAGTTCTCGATCTCGTTGCGCAGCTCGTCCAAAGTCTTGCCGCGGATGCGGGCGTTGAGAAAATTGGCGGCCTCGACCAGCGCGGAAGTCGGCAGGCCCGGCGGCACATTGAGCACGCGGTTTTCCACCTGGCCGTCCTCGGCCACCAGCACGGAGAGCGCGCGCTCCGGCTCCAACCGCACGAATTCGATATGCTTGAGCCTGACGTTGCTCTTGGCCGTGAGCACGATGCCGGCCGAGCGCGTCAGCCCCGACAGCATCTGCGAGGCTTCGGTGAGCACCGTTTCCAGCGACTTGCCGGAGCCGGCGCCCGCCAGCTGCGCCTCGATATTGCGCCGGTCGCTTTCGGTGAGGTCGCCCACCTCCATCAGCGCGTCGACGAAGAAGCGCAGGCCCAGCTCGGTCGGTAGCCGGCCGGCCGAGGTATGCGGCGCGAAGATCAGGCCTAGTTGCTCGAGGTCCGACATCACGTTGCGCACCGAGGCCGGCGACAGCGGCATCGGCAGGATGCGCGACAGGTTGCGCGAGCCCACCGGCTCGCCGGTGGTCAGATAGCTCTCGACGATCTG
>JARRNI010000196.1:0-7697 GCA_037385125.1 Pseudolabrys sp. | reverse complement strand
TCCTGCATGCCGAGCGTCTCGAACACCGCGCGCATGGCGCCGCCGGCGATGATGCCGGTGCCGGGAGGCGCCGCGCGCAGGTAGACCTTGCCGGCGCCGTGGCGGCCGGCGACGTCGTGGTGCAGCGTGCGGCCCTCGCGCAGCGGAACGCGGGTCAGGCCGCGCTTGGCGGCGTCGGTCGCCTTGCGGATCGCCTCCGGCACCTCGCGTGCCTTGCCGTGGCCGAAGCCGACACGGCCCTTCTGGTCGCCCACCACCACCAGCGCGGCGAATCCGAAGCGGCGGCCGCCCTTGACCACCTTGGCCACGCGGTTGATGTGCACCAGCTTGTCGACGAACTCGCTGTCGCGCTCATCGCGATCACGATCTCTGCGGGCTTCACGTGCCATGATCTATTACCGTTCCAGCGTCGGCCAGCGCCTTGATGCGTCCGTGATAGAGACAGCCGCCGCGGTCGAACACCACGTCCTTGATGCCCTTCTCCTTGGCGCGCTCGGCGATCAGCTTGCCGACGGCCTTGGCGGCGGCGACGTCGGTGCCCTTCTTGCCCTCGCCGCGCATGTCCTTTTCCAGCGTGGAAGCGGCGGCGACGGTGACGCCCTTGTCGTCGTCGATGAGCTGGGCGTAGATGTGCTTGGACGAGCGGAACACCGACAGGCGCGCGCGTCCGCGCGCGGCCAGCTTGATCTTGCGCCGCACCACTCCCGTCCGCCGCGCGGTCCGGTCACTCAATCTCGACATCGCGCTTCGTCCTCTTACTTCTTCTTGCCTTCCTTGCGGAAGATGTATTCGCCCGCGTATTTCACGCCCTTACCCTTGTAGGGCTCGGGCCGGCGATAGTCGCGGATATGGGCGGCGACTTGGCCAACCAGCCGCTTGTCGATGCCGCTCACCACGATCTCGGTCGGCCGCGGGGTGGCGATGGTGATGCCCTCCGGGATCGGAAAGTTCACGTCGTGAGAGTAGCCGAGCTGCAGGTTGAGCTGCTTGCCGTGCACGGCGGCGCGGTAGCCGACGCCGGAAATCTCCAACTTCTCCTCGAAGCCTTGGCTGACACCGGTCACCAGATTGGCGACCAGGGTGCGCGCGGTGCCCCACATCTGGCGCGAGCGCTTCGACTGGTCGCGCGGGTCGACCTTGATCCCGCCCTCCTCCATCTTGACGGTCACCTCGTCGACCAGCGCAAGCTCCATGGCACCTTTCGGCCCCTTTACCTTGACGGTCTGCCCTTCGACGCTCGCGGTGACGCCGGACGGGACCTTGACTGCGCGAATACCGATACGCGACATTAGCGTGTCTTCCGTTTCGTTCGAAGCATTTGCTTCCCTAACATTCTTCCTGGCGCATCATCTCATCCGAAAACCGGTTCCCATCCTTTATCAAGTCCGGGAGATGCTTTTCGGGACGATGCGCTAGAACACCGTACACAGAATTTCGCCCCCGACATTGGCGTCGCGGGCGTCATGGTCGGCCATCACGCCCTTGGGGGTGGACAGAATGGCGACGCCGAGCCCGTTGTTGATGCGCGGCAGCGCCCTCACCGAGGTGTAGACGCGCCGGCCTGGCTTGGAAACACGGGCGATCTCGCGGATCACCGGCGTGCCGTCGAAATATTTCAGCTCGATCTCCAGCTCGCTGCGGCCGTTGGCATGGGCGGTGCTCGCATAGCCGCGGATGAAGCCTTCCGTCTTGAGCACCTCGGCCACGCGCTCGCGCTGCCGGGAGCCGGGCATGGTGACCTTCGACTTGTTGCGCATCTGCGCGTTGCGGATACGGGTGATCATGTCGCCGATCGGATCGTTCACAGCCATCTACCGACCTCCCCTCACCAGCTCGACTTCACGAGGCCGGGAATCAGCCCGTTGGAACCGAGCTCGCGCAGCGCGATACGGCTGAGGCGGTGCTTGCGGTAGTAGGCGCGCGGCCGCCCCGACAGCTCACAGCGATTGTGGATGCGGGTGGTGGAGGAATTGCGCGGCAGCTCGGCGAGCTTCAGCGTGGCGGCAAAACGCTCCTCGGTGGGCAGCGTCTTGTCGTGCGCCATCGCTTTGAGCCTAGCGCGCCGACTGGCGAATTTCTTCACCATCCCGCGCCGTCGCTTGTTCTTCTCAACAGAACTCTTCTTCGCCATTCTTTGCTCTCTCCTGACGGTTCCGCGTTTGAGGGCCGACCCTCACTGCCGGAACGGGAAATTGAATGCTGTGAGCAGCGCGCGCGCCTCGTCGTCGGTCGGCGCGCTCGTGCAAACCGTGATGTCCAGGCCCCAGACGTCGACCGCCTTGTCGAAGTCGATCTCGGGGAACACGATGTGCTCCTTGATGCCCATGCTGTAGTTGCCGCGGCCATCGAAGCTCTTGGGGTTCAGCCCGCGAAAGTCGCGGATGCGCGGCAGCGCGATGTTGATCAGGCGATCGATGAAGTCGTACATGCGACCCTTGCGCAGCGTGACTTTGCAGCCGATGGGCTGGCCGTCGCGCACCTTGAAGGTGGCGATCGACTTGCGCGCCTTGGTGATCACGGCCTTCTGGCCGGCGATCAGCGACAGGTCGACGGCGGCATTCTCCACCTTCTTACGGTCGGCGACGGCCTCGCCGACGCCCATGTTGAGCACGACCTTGGTGATCGCGGGCACCTGCATCGGGTTCTCGTAGCCGAACTGCTTGGTCAGATCGCCGCGGATCTTCTGCTCGAACTGGGCCTTGAGGCGCGCCACGTAGCGCTCGGACGGCGCAGCGGGCGCCGCCGCCTTCGGCTTCTTGGCTTCGGTTGCTTGCGTATCAGCCATCGATCTCGACTCCGGAACGCTTGGCGAAGCGCACCTTGCGGCGCTCATGGCCCTCGCCGACGAATTTGAAGCCGACGCGGGTCGGCTTGCCGTCCTTGGGATCGGCTAGCGCCAGGTTGGACAGGTGGACTGGCCCCTCCTTGGAGATGATGCCGCCCTCCTGCTGCGGGGTCTGGCGCTGATGCCGCTTGACCATGTTGACGCCGCGCACCAGCGCGCGCGCCTCGGCCGGGCGCACCGCGATCACCTCGCCGGTGCGGCCCTTGTCGCGGCCGGTCAGCACGATCACCTTGTCGCCCTTCTTGATCTTGGCCGCCATCACAGCACCTCCGGCGCGAGCGAGATGATCTTCATGTGGTTCTTGGCGCGCAGCTCGCGCGGCACCGGCCCGAAGATGCGCGTGCCGACCGGCTCCATCTGCGGCGTGATCAGCACGGCGGCGTTGCGGTCGAAGCGAATGACCGAGCCGTCGGCGCGCTTGATCTCCTTGGCGAGCCGCACCACCACGGCCTTCATCACGTCGCCCTTCTTGACGCGGCCGCGCGGGATCGCCTCCTTGACGGAGACGACGATGACGTCGCCGATGGTGGCGTATTTGCGCTTCGAGCCGCCCAGCACCTTGATGCACATGACACGGCGCGCGCCGGAATTGTCCGCCACGTCGAGGTTGGTCTGCATCTGGATCATGATGCGGCTCTCTTCTTCTTTGTCGGCATGACGCCCGTTAGACTCTCGTTCTCTTCTCGCCGCGGACCACTTCCCAGCACTTCATCCTGGAGAGCGGACGGCGCTCCTCGATCCACACGATGTCGCCGACACCGAACTCGTTCTTCTCATCGTGCGCGTGATATTTCTTGGAGCGGCGCACGGTCTTCCTCATCACCGGATGGGTGTAGCGCCGGTCGACGCGGACGATCACCGTCTTGTCCTGTTTGTCGCTGACCACCACGCCATACAGCGTCCGTTTCGGCATCTCGAACCCCTTATTCCTTCGATTGCGACACGGCGCGCTTCTGGGCGGCGACGGTCTTCAGGCGCGCGATGTCGCGGCGGATGACCCGCACGCGCGCGGTGTTTTCGAGCTGACCGGTAGCCCGCTGGAAGCGCAGGTTGAACTGCTCCTTCTTCAGCTTGAGCACCTCGTCGTCGATCTGGTCGAGGGTGAGCGATCTTGCGTCGGCGGCTTTCATGACACTCACTCGGCGATGCGTTCGATGAAACGGGTCTTGATCGGCAACTTGGAGGCGGCGAGCTGAAGCGCCTCGCGGGCGACGCCGACCGAGATGCCATCGACCTCGAACAGGATCTTGCCCGGCTTGATGCGCACGACCCAGAATTCCGGCGCGCCCTTGCCCTTGCCCATGCGCACTTCGATCGGCTTCTTCGACACCGGCACGTCGGGGAAGACGCGGATCCACACCCGGCCCGAGCGCTTCATAAAGCGGGTGAGCGCGCGGCGGGCCGCCTCGATCTGGCGCGCGGTGACGCGCTCAGGCTCCAGCGCCTTGAGGCCGTACTGGCCGAAGGCGAGCTGGTTGCCGCTCGAGGCGACGCCGTGGATGCGGCCCTTGTGCGCCTTGCGGAACTTGGTGCGGGTCGGTTGCAGCATGACTTAACTCATCAATTTCCTTTTTGCCTGGCGCGTGATCTTTTCCGAAAATCGGTTTTCACTTTTCGGGATCACGCTCAGGCCGCGGTCTCGCGGCGCGGACGGCCGGCCTCGCTTTCGGCCATCTTCTTGTCCTGCGCCATCGGATCGTGCTCGAGGATCTCGCCCTTGAAGATCCAGACCTTGACGCCGCAGGTGCCGTAGGTGGTGAAGGCGGTGGCGACGCCGTAGTCGACGTCGGCGCGCAGGGTGTGCAGCGGCACGCGCCCCTCGCGGTACCATTCGGTGCGGGCGATCTCAGCGCCGCCCAGGCGGCCCGCGCAGTTGATGCGGATGCCCTCGGCGCCGAGGCGCATGGCCGACTGCACCGCACGCTTCATGGCGCGGCGGAAGGCGACGCGGCGCTCGAGCTGCTGGGCGATCGACTCCGCGACCAACTGGGCGTCGAGCTCGGGCTTGCGGATCTCCACGATGTTGATGACCACGTCCGAATCGGTGAGCTTGGCGACCGACCGGCGCAGCTTCTCGATGTCGGCGCCCTTCTTGCCGATCACCACGCCGGGGCGCGCCGAATGGATGGTGACGCGGCACTTCTTGTGCGGGCGCTCGATCACGATGCGCGACACCGCCGCCTGCTTGAGCTGCTTCATCAGCGCCTCGCGGATCTTGATGTCCTCGTGCAGCAGGGCGCCGTAGTCGTTCTTGCCGGCGTACCAGCGCGAATCCCAGGTGCGGTTGATGCCGACCCGAAGCCCGATTGGATTGACCTTCTGACCCACTGAAATCTCTCCCTTAGGCTTAGGCTTCGGCTTTCGCCGCCTCGACCTCGCGCACGACGATGGTCAGGTTGGCGAACGGCTTGAACAGGCGTCCCACCCGGCCGCGGCCGCGCGGGGTGTAGCGCTTGATCACCAGCGCCTTGCCGACATGGGCCTCGGCGACGATGAGGTCGTCGACGTCGAGGTCGTGGTTGTTCTCGGCATTGGCAATTGCGGATTCCAGGCACTTGCGCACGTCCTTGGCGATGCGCTTGCGCGAGAACTGCAGGTCGGCGAGCGCGCTCGCCGCCTTCTTGCCGCGGATCAACTGTGCGACCAGATTGAGCTTCTGCGGCGACACCCGGAGCATGCGGGCGACCGCCTTGGCCTCGTTGTCGGCGAGGCTCCGTCCGTGTGCGCTCTTGCCCATGGCTTCTCTCACATTCCTCAGCTTGCCGCACCGCCGGCGCGCTTGGCCTTGCGGTCCGACGAATGCCCGTAGAACACGCGGGTCGGCGCGAACTCGCCGAACTTGTGGCCGACCATTTCCTCGGTCACCAACACCGGGATGTGCTTCTGCCCGTTGTAGACGCCGAAATTCAGCCCGACGAACTGCGGCAGAATAGTCGAGCGCCGGCTCCAGGTCTTGATGGTCTCGTGACGGCCCGACGCGCGCACGGCCTCGGCCTTCTTGAGCAGATAGCCGTCGACGAAAGGACCCTTCCACAACGAACGTGACATGATGCTGGTCCTTAACCCTTCTTCTTGCGATTGTGCCGGCTGAGCACGATGAACTTGCTGGTACGCTTGTTCTTGCGGGTCTTCTTGCCCTTGGTCGGGAAGCCCCAGGGAGTCACCCAGTGGCCGCCGCCATTGGTGCGGCCGCCGTGCGGGTGATCGACCGGGTTCATGGTGATGCCGCGGTTGTGCGGGCGGCGGCCGAGCCAGCGCTTGCGCCCGGCCTTGCCGATCACCGTGTTCATGTTGTCGGGGTTCGACACCGCGCCCACGCTCGCTATGCAGCGGCCGTGCACCAGGCGCTGCTCGCTGGAGCTGAGCCGCAGGATGACGTAGTCGCGGTCGCGCCCGACGATCTGCGCGTAGGAGCCGGCCGAGCGCGCGACCTGCCCGCCCTTGCCGATCTTGAGCTCGATATTGTGCACGATGGTGCCGACCGGAATGTTGCCGATCGGCATGGCATTGCCCGGCTTCACGTCGGCATGCTCGGCGGCCACCACGCCGTCGCCGGGGGAGAGCCGCTGCGGTGCCAGGATATATGCGAGCTCGCCGTCGTCATATTTGACGAGCGCGATGAAGGCGGTACGGTTGGGGTCAAATTCCAGCCGCTCGACCGTCGCCGGCACGTCGAACTTGCGACGCTTGAAATCGACGACGCGGTAGGCCTGCTTGTGGCCGCCGCCGCGGAAGCGCACGGTGGTACGGCCGGTATTGTTGCGGCCGCCGCTGGCGCTCTTGCCCTCGGTCAGGGTCTTGAGCGGCGGACCCTTGTGCAGGATCGACCGGTCGATATTGACCAAGTGCCGCTGGCTCGGCGTGGTCGCGTTGTAATTCTTCAACGCCATCGGACTTCTTCCTTACAATCCCGTGGTCACGTCGATGCGGTAACCCTCTTCCAGGGTCACGACCGCGCGCTTGGAGTCGGCCTGCCGCCCGAGCCTGTTCTTGAAGACTTTGAACTTGCCGCCGCGGATCAGCGTGTTGACGGACTTCACCTTGACGTCGAACAGCTTCTCCACCGCTTCCTTGATCTGCGGCTTGGTGGCGTCCTTGCGCACCTTGAAGATGACCTTGTCGTGCTCGGACGCCATGGTCGCCTTTTCCGTGATCACCGGGGCGACGATGATGTCGTAATGACGGGGATCGCTGGTGCTCATCTGAAGCGCGCCTCCAGCGCATCGAGCGCCGCCTTGGTCAGCACCAGGGTCTTGCGCCGCAGGATGTCGTAGACGTTGATGCCCTGCACCGGCAGCACGTCGATATTGGGGATGTTGCGCGCGGCGGTGCGGAAGTTCGCCTCGACCTCGGCGCCGTCGATGATCAGCGCGTTGTCGAGTCCGAGCTTGCCGAACTGCTTGGCCAGCGCGCCGGTCTTGGGCTGCTTGGCGGACGCCTTGTCGAGCACCACGATGCCGCCGTCCTTGGCCTTGGAGGAGAGCGCGTGCTTGAGCGCCAGCGCGCGCACCTTCTTGGGCAGGTCGATGGCGTGGCTGCGCACCACCGGGCCGAAGGCCCGGCCGCCGCCGCGGAACTGCGGCGCGCTCTGCGCGCCATGGCGGGCGCCGCCGGTACCCTTCTGCGAGTGCATCTTCTTGCCGGTGCGGTTGATCTCGCCGCGCGGCTTGGTCCGGTGGGTACCAGCCTGGCGGCGCGAGAGCTGCCAGTTGACGCAGCGCTGCAGGATGTCGGGCCGCGGCTCCAGGCCGAAAATGGCGTCGGAGAGCTGAACCGAGCCCGCCTCCTTGCCCTCAAGGGTGGTGATCTTCATTTCCATGTCACGCGCCCTCCTTCTCAGGCGACGCGGTTT